>CBFGVC010000010.1:0-25174 GCA_965652255.1 uncultured Fibrobacteria bacterium
GTAACGGGTAACGGGTAACGGGTAACGGGTAACGGGTAACGGGTAACGGGTAACCGGGTAACGGGCAACAGGTAACCGGGTAACGGGTAACGGGCAACAGGTAATGGGCAACAGGTAATGGGCAACAGGTAACCGGGTAACGGGTACCCTAGGGGACGGGGGGTAAGGGAGGCCGTGGTCTTCGCGGTTTTGTGTTCCCGTTACCTGTTACCCGCCACCCGTTTCCTCTCCAACCCCTTGATTTCAAAGGTGATAATCGCTCATCCGGGCTTCTTGTTTTCCCGGTCACAGCCCCCGGTTTTTCTGCTAAATTTCAGCCCCGGATATCCCCCCCGAAAGCTCGTTCCCCCCGAAAGGCACCCCCAAATGTCCTCCTCCGCCGCCTCCAATGCCCTGAACGCTGCCCTTGCTTCCGTGGATCCCGAGATCTCCGCGTTGATCGCCAAGGAAGCGGCCCGTCAAGAACATGAGCTGGAGCTGATCGCGTCGGAGAACAGCGTGAGCAAGGCCGTGCTGGAGGCGATGGGCTCGGTGTTCACGAACAAGTATTCGGAAGGCTATGCGGGCAAGCGGTACTACGGCGGCAACGAGGTGGTGGACGAGATGGAATCGCTGGCCGTGTCGCGGGCCAAGGAACTGTTCGGGGCGGAGCACGTGAACGTGCAGCCGCTGTCGGGTTCGCCGGCGAACCTGGCGGTGTACATGGCGGTGTGCAAGCCGGGCGACAAGGTGCTGGGCCTCAAGCTCGACCACGGCGGCCACCTGAGCCACGGGCATCCGGTGAACTTCTCGGGCCTCAATTACAGCTTCGCGCAGTACGAGGTGGACGAGAAGACCTGCCGCATCGACATGGACAAGGTGCGCGAGACCGCCCTGCGCGAGAGGCCGCGCATGATCATCGCGGGCTTTTCGGCCTACTCGCGCGACATCGACTGGAAGGCGTTCAAGTCGATCGCCGACGAGGTGGGCGCGGTGACCTTCGCGGACATCGCCCACATCGCGGGACTGATCGCCGGCAAGCAGCTCGAGAACCCCACCCCGATCTTCGACATCGTGACGACGACGACGCACAAGACCCTGCGCGGCCCGCGCGGCGCGATCATCATGTGCAAGGAAGCCTTCAAGAAGGACATCGACCGCACGGTGTTCCCCGGCATCCAGGGCGGTCCGCACGATCACATCAACGCGGCCAAGGCCGTTTGCTTCAAGGAGGCGCTGCAGCCCTCGTTCCAGGCCTACGCGAAGCAGGTCATCCAGAACGCCAAGGCGCTGGCCGCCGAGCTGATGGGCCGCGGCTACCGCATCCTCACCGACGGCACCGACAACCACCTGATGGTGGTGGACCTGCGCTCGAAGGACATGGCGGGCAAGGCCTCGGAGATCGCGCTGGAGAAGGTGGGCATTTCCTGCTCCCGCTCCACGGTGCCCTTCGACACGAAGAAGGCGCTCGATCCTTCGGGCATCCGCCTGGGCACGCCGTCGATGACGACGCGCGGAATGGGCGAGGCGGAGGCCCGCGCCATCGGCGGATTCATCGACGCGGCGCTGACGAACGCGGGCGATGAGGCGAAACTGGCCTCCATCCGCGCGCAGGTGGCGGAATTGTGCAACCGGTTTCCCCTCTACGTCTGACGCCTGATGATGCGGCGGTCGTTGGGGCGCAGCATGCTGCGCCCTTACGCCCGGATGCCGCCCTCCTGATCGAACGCGCGCAGCGTGTCCGCCAGGAATTCAGGATCGGCGATCGCCGCATCTGGCCCAACGCCTACCTCGCGCCCATGTCGGGCGTGACCGACATCTGCTTTCGCCGCCTGGTCTCGCGCCTCGCGGGAGGACGCACGGGGTTGCTCGTCTCGGAGTTCGTCTCGGTGCAGGTGCTGACCCAGGAGGGTGGAAGAGAAAACAGCAAATCCGCCCGCGAGATGGCCTTCGCCGAGGAAGAACGGCCGTTCTCGATCCAGATCTTCGGCGCCGACGCCGACAAGATGGCCGCGGGCGCGCGCATCGCCGCCTCCACCGGCTGCGACTTCATCGAGATCAATTGCGGCTGCCCCGCGCCCAAGGTGGTAGGGAAGGGCGGCGGCTCGGGCCTGCTCAAGGACCTCCCCAACCTCGCGCGCATCCTGCGCTCGGTGAAGGCGGCGGTGGACATTCCCGTGACCATCAAGGTGCGCGTGGGATGGAACGACGATCTGATCACTCTCTTCGAGACCCTCGACATCGCCGACGGCGAGGGCGCGGCCGCCTTCGTCATCCATGGCCGCACGCGCGCGCAGGGCTACAAGGGCCTGGCCAACTGGGACCTGATCGCGGAGGCCAAGCGTCGCGCCCCGGCGCACCTTCCCGTGATCGGCAACGGCGACATCGTGCGGCCCGAGGACGTGCTGCACCGGCTGGAGACCTATGGGGTGGACGGCGTGGCGGTGGGGCGCGGGGCGATGCACAACCCGTGGATCTTCGGACAGATCGCGGACTTGTACGAGGGGAGGATGTGGCGGGAACCCGGCAAGGAGGATTTCCTGGGGGTTTTCTCCGAGTACGAGGCGCTGCTGCGGGGCGAGATGGACATCGAGCTCAGGGTTCTCGGGAAACTCAAGCAAATGGCGGCGCGGATCCTGAAAGGCTTGCCGGGCGGGTCGCTCGCGCGGTTGTCGCTCCTCCGGTCGCAGAGCGTGGAGGAGTTCCGCGGTCACTTGCATGCGTATTTCGAGGGGATGCCTGCCGGGGTGACGCGGGATTACGGGGCGCTGGCGGAGTTGAACGGGGGGGAGAACACGGAAGTCGTGAGCGGAGTGACGTACAAGAACTAATGCGGAATGAGAAATGCGAAATGAGAAATAAGCGCCGGGGAGTCCGGCGTTTTCTGTTTGGATCAGGACTTCAGGAGTGCGCGGAGCCGAGCCGTCGTCTGGTCACGGTCGATGCGCGATGCTGCGACGTCGAGGATGAGGCTTTCCCAGTCATCCGGGGACAGTGTGTCGTGGTACAACAGTCCATTGCGTTCCAGAAACGTGAGGCATACTGCCGCTGCCACGCGCTTGTTGCCATCCACGAACGGGTGGTTTTTACAGAGGTAGAACAGGTATGCCGCGGCCACCTCGACCCCATCCGACATGACGGGATCGCCGAACACGGTCGCTTGTGGAGCGGCAATCGCCGACTCCATCAATGCTTCGTCACGGATCCCGAACGAGCCGCCATGTGATTCAATCACGGCACGATGAATGGCCCTCACCAAGGAAGGCGTTGGGTGCGCCCACATCCGGTTCATTTCGCGAGCCGGCGGAAGAGTTCATCGTTCCGGACGATCCATTCCTTGGCGGAAGCGAGTCCCTCATCGATTGAAATGGCGGGGCGAAGAGGAGCAATGACAATGCTCCCTCCCTCATGCACGGTAATGCTGACTTCGTCGCCAGCCTTCAGATGGGCCATGTCGAGCAAGGCGGCATCGAAGATGATGCCACTGGAGTTTCCGATCTTGGTGATTTTCTTGAGCATGACGTAAAACTATGTTTTACGTCCGTGGGGCGTCAAGATATGCGATTTCCACGAAAAAGGCCGGGTTGCCCCGGGCCTTCGTTGAAATTCTAGCTGCTGTCGGACGTTGGCGGCCCTAGTGGCTCATCCCGATCTGGATATTCCCCAGCTCCTGCAGCTTCCCCAGCACCTCGTCCTTGATCGCCTCCACCCGCTCCGGCGTCTTCGCCTCGAACCGCGTCACCAGGCTCGGCTGCGTGTTCGACGCGCGCACCAGGCCCCAGCCGTCCCCGAACTGGATGCGCACCCCGTCGATGTCGATCACCGGGTACTTCGACTTGAAATACGCCGCCGCCTCCCTGGCGATGCGGAACTTCTCCTCGTCGTTGTCGCACCCGCAGCGGATCTCCGGCGTGTTGTAGAACTTCGGTACCCCGGCCAGCAGTTCCGACGGCTTCTTCCCGGTCTTGTCCAGGATCTCCAGAAAGCGGCACGCCGCGTACAGCGCGTCGTCGTAGCCGAACCAGCGGTCCGCGAAGAACACGTGGCCCGAAACCTCGCCCGCCAACGGCGCCTTCTCCTCCGACATCTTCTTCTTCAGCAGCGAATGCCCCACCTTCCACAGGATCGGCTTGCCGCCCGCCTTGGCGATCTCTTCCTCCAGCGCCTGCGACGACTTCACCTCGTAGATGATCTTGCTGCCGGGAAGGTCCTTCAGGATGTCCTTCGCGTAGATCAGCGTCAGCAGGTCGCCGGGGATCAGGTTGCCGTGCTCGTCGACCACGCCCACGCGGTCGCCGTCGCCGTCGAGCCCGAAGCCCACGTCATAGCCCAGTTCGACCACCTTCTTGCCCAGGTCCACCACGTTCTCCGCCACCGTCGGGTCGGGGTGATGGCTCGGGAAGGTGCCGTCCACCGTGTCGTAGATGCTCACGAGCTCCACGCCCAGTTTCTTCAGCAGCCGCGTGCCGTACAGCGCGCCCGTGGCGTTGGCCGGATCGTACACGACCTTGATGGGGCGCTTGATCGTGAACTTCGAGGCGATCAGGTCGATGTAGTCGTCCGTGATGTCCTGCTTCGTGGTCTTGCCCGCGCCCGTCGCGAAGTCATTATCAAGCGCGCCCTTCATCGCGATGTCGCGGATGTGCGTGATCTCCGCCCCGAACATCGTGGTCTTGCCCACGCCGAGCTTCACGCCGTTGTAGTTCTTGGGATTGTGGCTCGCCGTGATCATCGCCAGCCCATCCACGGGAAGGTGGAAGGCGCTGAAGTAGCAAAGCGGCGAGGTCACGATGCCGATGTCGATCACGTCGATGCCGGTGGAGTTGACCGCGGCGATGAAGGCGTCCATCAGCTCGCGCGTGTGCGTGCGCACGTCGCCGCCCACGGAGATCGTCTTCAGCTTCAGCGACCGCAGGTGCGTGCCGAACGCCTTGCCGATCAGCGCGATGGTATCGGGGTTCAGTTCCGAGGGCACGAGGCCGCGGATGTCGTATTCACGGAAGATGGAAGGGGAGAGCATGGGGGTCCTTTGGGGGCGAAGAGTTCTTCAGCACGGCATCACAACATCACAACAATAAAAAACGAGCATTTGGCTCGAAACGCCCTGGCCAGGAAGGTCTGTTGGTCTTTGCGTTTTATTGCTGTGATGTTGTGATGTTGTGATGTTGTGATGCTGTGATTTTGTATTACCGTGATTTCGGCCTACCCCTCGATCACCGTCTCCTTCGGCACCACCACGATGCCGCTCTCGGTGACGTGGAAGCGCTTGCGGTCCTCGTCGAGGTTCACGCCGATCTCGAAGCCCGGCGGGATGCGCACGCCCTTCTCGATGATGGCGCGCTGCACGGTGGCTCCGCGGCCCACGTCCACCTGCGGGAAAAGGATGCTGTCGGCCACGCGCGCATGGCTGTGGATGGTGCAGCCGGGCGAGAGCACCGAGCGGGCGGCGCGCCCGCCGGAGAGGATGCAGCCCTCGGAGATGATCGCGTCCTCGGCGATGCCGCGGCGGCGGTCGGTGTCGCCCTTGCCGAAGACGAACTTGGCGGGGGGGAGGTTCCAGTTGATGGTGCGCAGGGGCCACTTGGGGTTGTAGAGGTTGAAGGCCGGGCTCACCGCGCACACGTCCATGTTCGCCTCGTAGAAGGCGTCGAGCGTGCCGATGTCGCGCCAGTAACCTGCCGCCTCGTCCGACTCCCCCGGCACCTTGTTGGTCTGGAAGTCGTACACGTACACCGGATGGTGGTTGTAGATGGCGGGGAGGATGTCGCGGCCGAAGTCGTGCTGCGAGTTCTCGAGCTTGCTGTCGGAGAGCAGTTCGCGCACCAGGAACTTGCTGTTGAAGATGTAATTGCCCATGGAGGCGAGGGCCCATCCCGGCCGACCGGGCATCTCCTTGGGCTTGGCGGGCTTCTCGTCGAAGCCGATCATGCGCCCTTCCTCGTCCACTTCGACGATCCCGAAGGCCGACCCTTCCGAGACGGGAACGGGGATGGCCGAGATGGTCGCCACCGCGCTTTTCTGCACGTGGTACGCCCGCATTTGCCGGATGTCCATCTTGTACACGTGGTCGCCGCCGAACACCGCCACGTGGTCGGGGCGGATGTCGCGGATCAGGTTCACGTTCTGGTAGATCGCGTCGGCGGTGCCGGTGTACCAGCTCGTGCCCATGCGCATCTGCGCGGGCACGAGGTCGACGTACTGGTCGAGGTTGCGGTTGAGCTGCCAGGCCGTGGCGATATGCTGGTTCAGCGAGTCGCTCTTGAACTGCGTCAGCACCTTGATGCGGTGGCATCCCGAGTTGACGAAGTTGTTCAGCACGAAGTCGATCACGCGGTACTTGCCGGCGAAGTGCACGGCGGGCTTGGCGCGGTCCTGGGTGAGCGGCTGCAGGCGGGAGCCTTGTCCGCCGGCCAGAATCATCGCGAGGAGGTTTTCCATGAATCGTCCCGGGGCAAGCCGCGTGCCGAGGTGGAAAAAAGCCGGCGGCTCCCTTAATATAGGCCGCTCATCGCGATTTGGGGTCTAATCCGGGCTTTTTTGACGCTTTTTCAAGAAACCGGATGACGGGGGGAATGCTTGGTAGAGCCTAGGGGAGTTGAACCCCTGCTCCCGCCGTGAGAGGGCGGTGTCCTAACCACTAGACGAAGGCTCCAAGGGTCGGCAAAGATAACAAGGAGCGGGGGATTCTTCGAGGGCGAAACTTCTTCGCCACGGGGCTTTTTCCCGGGCCCGCGAAGGATAGGCTCCGAAGGACTCCCGAACCGGCGAAGAAGGGCCTTCGAGAGAATCCCGAACCCGCGAAGGATGGCCCCCGAAGAATCCCCCTACTCCCGATAGACCTCGTCCAAACGGTTCTTGACCTTCGCGCCCTTGGGCAGGTCGGCCGCCCATTTCTCATAGGCGGTGGACGCCTGGAAGGCGTCGCTCTCGCGGCGCGCGGCCCGGATCCGCTCGGCTTTTTCAGCGGCGGGCAAGTGCTGCGACTCGACGACTTGCGCGATCACCGCTCCATGCGGGGTCGAAAGGACCGGGCCCCACTCGCCTTCCTTCTGCCGGATCGCCTGGTAGAGCGAGGGGTGGCCGAATCCGAAACCCGGGGCGTAGCCTTCGGCGGCCACGGGCCCGGAAGTCATGAGCACGGCCTCGCCGACCCGCTCAGGCGGGACGGCCCCGGCGACGATTTGCGGGCGGACGCGTTCGGCCTCGGCCTGCGCGGCCTTTTGGGCCTCGGCGCGGAGGTAATCGCGCCGCACCGCCTCGCGGGAGCGGGCGAAGTCGCGTCCGGCCGGGAACATCGCGTCGCGTTCGAGGATGAACACCGCTTCCTCGTTCTGGAGGGGCTCGGAGATCTTCGCCCTGCGCTCCAGCGGTGAGAAGGCGAACGACGCGACGCCCTGAACGTAGGCGCCGATGGGCGAGCGTTGGCTTTTTCCGAACACGGGCGAGGTCGAGACCGTCACCCCGGTGCCGGTCACGGCGGCCGCGAGGCCGTCCTTCTCGGCGCGGTCCCGGATCGCGGAGGCGACCGCGAGGACGCTGTCGCTGGTCTCTGCGCCGGTCGTGATGGCCAGGAGCAGGTGGCTCACGGTGGCCCTTTCGACGCCTCCCTCGCGGCTCTTGGAATGCATACGGATCAGGTGCCATCCGGCCGGGCTCAGCACGGGCCCGGCGATTTGGCCGGGGGCAAGGGAAAACGCCGCGGCGGCGAAGGCCGGGGACCACTCCAAGGCGGTCGCGGGGGGCAGCCGGCCGCCGTTTTCAGCGGAGGCCGCGTCGCTCGAATAGCTGCGCGCGAGCTCGGCGAAGTCTTCTCCGCCCTCGGCGCGCTCGCGCAGCTCGGCCGCGAAGTCGCGCATGAGCGCGGTGTCGGCGGAGGAGGGAACCAGCGGCAGGCGCACGAAGTTCATGCGCGCGCCGTCCTCGGTGAACCAGAAGCTGTCGGGATGGGCCTCGAAGTGGGCCTTGAGCTCGGCCTCGGAGGGCGCGGCGATCGCGCCGGCGAACGACCCGGCATCCACGTGGTAATAGCGGAGCGAGGCCTTGTCCTCGCGCGCCCCAAGCCTGAAGGCCTCCTCGAGGTCGGTGCGATGCACCTGGGAGAGGAAAACCTGCTGCAGTTGGTATTGCGGCACGACGAAGGCCTTGAGGCGCGCCTCGAGGGCGCGCAGGCCGATGCGGTCATAGACCGAATCCTGGGTCATCCAGGCCTGGAAATGCGAGGGGTTGAAGCCGGATTCGGTGAGGAAGGGCGGAACCTGCTCGGGCCCTTCGTATTGGGCGATGGAGTAGGCGATCTCGGCCGGGTTGCGCAGGAGCCAGTCGAGCATTTCCTCCCGCGTGGCCCGCAGGGAGTAGTTCTGCGCCAGGCGCTCGAGGAGGATGGCCTGCACGCGGTTCTGGAACAACTCCTGACGGATCTCGGCGCTGCGGGCGCCATGGGCCGGACGGCCGGTGCGCGCCTCCTCCGACCGAAGGTAGGCCTGCAGTTCCTGCTGGAACGAGCCGGTGGAAATCTCGACGCCGTCCACCTCGCCGACGGATTGCGACGACGCCATGCCCTGGTTCGCCGGAAGATCCATAAGGATGAGACTTCCTCCGATCACCACTGCGGCGGCGATCACGACCCACTTCGACTGCCTCTTGACCCACATCATGCTCATTGGCGGACTCCGCGAAAATCCCCCCGGGGCCGGGGGGACGAGGGGCTAAAAGTACCATCCGGGAGGGGGGATGAACAAGGAAAAATGGGGGGATTCTTCGTCGGCGAGACCTTGTCCGGGGTGGTGGCAGATGGCGGGCGGCTTGTGGGCGCTGGATGGGAAAAACCAACGGCGGCAACCCTGTTTCGTCCCCAAGGCAGTGACCCTCGGCGACTTCCTGAATGCCCCGCTTGCGTTTGCCACCACCCACTACCCACCACCCACCACCCACTCCCCACTCCCGAACGTAGCCCGGCCCGCGGCGTACACCCCCTCCGTTTCTACCTTCGCGCCCCATGCCTGCATATGATTTCGTCGTCGTCGGATCCGGCATCGCCGGGTTGTCGTTCGCACTGCAGGCGGCCCGCCACGGCAAGGTGCTGGTGGTCACCAAGAAGCTGAGCTGGGCGGGATCGACGAACCTCGCCCAAGGCGGCATCGCCTCGGTGCTCGACCCGTCCGATTCGATGGAGCGGCACCTGGAGGACACGCTGGCGGCGGGCGCCGGCCTTTGCCGCCGCGATCGCGTGGAAATCCTCGTGTCGCAAGGCCCCGAGGCCGTGCGGCGCCTCGTGGAATGGGGGGCGCGGTTCACGCGCGGGCGCGCCGGGCGGAGTGAGGCGGCGCCCTTCGACCTTGCGCGCGAGGGCGGGCACAGCCATTCGCGCATCGTGCACGCCGCCGACGGCACGGGCCGCGAGATCCAGCGCGCGCTCATCGAGGCCATCCGCCTCGAGCCGAACGCGACGGTGCGCGAGAACATGATGGCGATCGACCTCGTGACCGCGCGGCATCTTCGTTCCGGGCAGCGTGAAAAGGGGCGGCGCGCCGTGTATGGCGTGTACGCCCTCGACACCGCCACGAACCGGGTGGAGACGCTCCTGGGCGCGGTCACGGTGCTGTGCACCGGCGGCGTGGGGCAGGTGTACGGGCACACCACCAACGACTCCGTTTCCACCGGCGACGGCATCGCGATGGCCTATCGCGCCGGCGCGGCGGTGGAGGACATGGAGTTCATGCAATTCCACCCCACCGCCTTCTACAACCCGGGCAAGCCGATCTACCTGATCTCGGAGGCGTTGCGCGGCCACGGCGGCGTGCTGCGCAACAAGGCGGGCGAACCCTTCATGGAAGGCGTGCACCCCCTCAAGTCGCTCGCGCCCCGCGACATCGTGGCCCGCGCCATCGACGCCGAGATGAAGCGCTCGGGCGAGCCGTGCGTCTACCTCGACATGACGGGCGCGGGCACGCCGGTCGAGTTGCGCCGCCACTTTCCCAACATCCACGCGCACTGCCTCGCGAACGGCGTGGACATTGCGCGGCAATGGATCCCGGTGGTGCCCGCGGCGCACTTCATCTGCGGCGGGGTGAAGGTGGACGGCGACTCCGCCGCGACGATGGCGAACCTTTACGCGGTGGGCGAGACGGCGTGCACCGGCGTGCATGGCGCGAATCGCCTCGCCAGCAACTCGCTGCTCGAGGGCGTGGTCTTCGCCGAGCGCGCGCTGGCGCGCATCCTCGCGACGGCGCCCGCGCGTCCCTCGCCCGCGCGCTTCCGCGCGTGGAACAGCTTCCGGCTGCGCCGCGCGCCCGAGACCGTCATCTATTCCCACTCGCTCGAGACCATCCGCTCCACGATGTGGCATTACGTCGGCATCGTGCGCAGCGACTTCCGCCTGGCCCGCGCGGCGGAATTCCTGCGCGTGATCAGCCGCCAGATCCAGGCGGACTACTGGTCGTTCTCGATGGAGCCCGATCTCATCCAGCTGCGCAACCTCACGCTGTGCGCCGAGCTGATCGTGCGCAGCGCGCGGCGTCGGAAGGAGTCGCGCGGCCTGCATTTCAACGTCGACCACCCCGGCCGCCTGCCCGTCGCGCGCCACACGGTGCTCACGCCTCCGCGCGCCTGACGCGCGCGCTTTCTCCCTGCCGATACGGTCCGGTCGCCGTGCGAGCCTTCGTCGCAAGGCGCTGCCCGTTTGTGCATTCTTTTTTCGCAACCTCTTTTCACATAATCGCTTAAGCGCTTGGCGCAAAACAAATTATGCGAAATTTCGAAAAATTCGCAAAAACCGATTGCAGGAAAATGGGTAATGGTGGTAGCTTTTGGGTAAATAAGGGGAAGTGGGCAACCTCTCATGCGAATGGACTCTTTCATCGGCAAGGCGACTCTCGCGGTTGACACCGCGGGCCGCACGAACTTTCCCAAGGAGTTCCGCAAGTCGCTTTCCGAGGAAAACAACGGCCAGGTGATCGTCACGATCTTCGACAACGCCACGCTGGCGTTGTATCCGGCGCTCGAGTGGGACCGTTACATGGAGTACATCCAGGGAATCGGTCGCGGTCCCGCCGCCAACAAGTTCCGCATGCGCGTCACGTCGATGGCGAAGGCCTCCACGCTCGACGCGCAGAACCGCATCATGCTCACGCCCGACCAGATGACCTATGCCGGTATCCGCGGCGAAGTCACCTTCGTGGGCGAGGGCAGCCGCGTGCGCCTGTGGGCGCCCGAACGCTACGACGCCGAGATCGCCTCCGTGACGCCGGAGGAAGCCACGCAATTCTCCAACTGGTTCTGAGCCGCCATGACGGATTACCATCGCCCCGTGCTCGCGCAGGAGGTGGCGGATTTCCTGGTCCGCGACGCGTCCGCCGCGTACCTCGACGCGACGCTGGGCGGTGGGGGCCACGCGCGGGTCATCCTCGACAGGCTCTCGGGCGACGGGATCCTCGTCGCCCTGGATCGTGACCCCGAGGCCGTTGAGCGCGCGCGCGCGCTGTTCGTCGGGGAGCCCCGCATCCGCATACACCAGGCCCCCTTCTCCCGCCTCGCGGATCATTGCGCGCCGGGCTCCCTGGCCGGCGCGCTCTTCGACCTGGGCGTGAGTTCGCGCCAGCTCGACGCGCGCGAGCGCGGGTTCACCTTCGAGCCCGGCGCGGCCCTCGACATGCGCATGGGCCCCGATGCCGGGGCCACCGCCCTCGAGTGGCTTCGCGAGGCCTCGGAGGAGGAGTTGGCCGCTGCGTTTCGCCGCAACGCCGACCTCGAACGCGCCCGCGCCTTGGCGCGGCGCGTCAAGGAGCTGCTCGGGGAGACCCCCGAGCCGGGCAGCGACATGTTGCGCCGGGCGGTGCAGGAGGTCTATCGCCCCCGGGACGACGAACGCCCACGCCTTTTGGCCCGCGTCTTCCAGGCCATCCGCATGGAGGTGAACCGGGAGGCGGGCGAGATCCGCGAGGGCCTCGCGGCGGCCGTCGAGGCGCTCGCGCCCGGCGGGCGCGTCTGCGTGTTGAGCTATCACTCGGTGGAGGACCGCGAGGTGAAGGCGGTCTTCGGTGCGATGGAACGCGACTGCGTCTGCCCGCCCGAGCTTCCCGTCTGCACCTGCGGGGGCAACCGCCGCTTGCTGCGGCGCGTCGTGCGCCGCCCCCTGGAGGCCCCGCCCGCGGAGGTCGCCGCCAACCCGCGCGCGCGCAGCGCCAAGTTGCGCGTCATGGAGAAGGTGTGAGCGGCGCGGTCAAGCTTCGCAGCGTGGCGGGGTGGATCCTCGCGATGCTGGCCGTCGCCTCGGTCGCCTTGGCGCATGTCTGGAAGCAGCAGTCGCACGTGCGGCTTTCGCGCGACCTGGCGGTGGGCGCGCGCGACCGCGACGCCTTGGCCGCCGAAGTGCTCCTGCTCGAGACCGAGACCCGCGGCTTGCGACAATACTCCCGCATCGAGGCGGTGGCGAAGGCGCGTCTCGGGATGATCAACCCCGGGCCGCCCGTCATGATCCGGGTGGGGGAGCCGGATCCGGACGGCAGGAGCCCCGAGGTGCGCGCCGCGCGCTGGAAGGGATTATTCCGTTGAACGATCGCATCGTCACCCTCGGGGCGGTCTTCGGCCTCATCTGGATCGTGCTGATCGCGCGCGTGGCCTTCGTTCAGGTCGTGCAGGCGCCGCACTACCGCGCGATCGCGGCAGGTCAGAGCATCGCCCGGGACGTGCTCGCCCCGGAGCGCGGGGAGATCCTCGATCGCGAAGGCGTGCGCCTGGCGGTCAACGTGCGTGCCGCGTCCGGCGGCGCGCGCGCGCGCCTGAGCCCCAACGGCCCCTTGGCGGGGCAGGTGATCGGCATGGTCGGCCGCGACGGCTATGGACAATCGGGCCTTGAGCTTCAGCTCGACCGGGAACTGCGCGGGGTCGATGGCTGGCGGACGATCCGCCGCGACGCCAAGCGCCGTTACGCCCCGGGGGCCTCCGACCAGGTCCAGCCGCCGGTGAACGGCCACGACGTCCGGCTCGCGCTGGACTCGCGGGTGCAATCGATCGCCGAGCTGGCCCTGGAACGGGGCGTCCAGCGGACCGGATCCAAGGGTGGAACCGCGGTCGTGATCGATCCCCGTACCGGAGACGTGCTGGCCTTGGCCAATTATCCCCTTTTCGATCCGAATGCCCCGCGCTCGTCGGGTTCGTCGAACTGGAAGGAGCACGGCGTCAGCCTGGTTTACGAGCCGGGCTCGACGTTCAAGGTTTTCGTGGCGGCGGCGCTCCTGCAAGAAGGCCGCATCCGGGCGACCGACACCATCGATGGCGAGAACGGCCGTTGGCAGGTGGCGGGCCAGTGGATCCGCGACACGCATCCCATGGAGCGCGTTTCATTCGCCGACGCCGTCGCGCATTCGTCGAACATCGTCTTCGCCAAGGTGTCCACCCGCATCAGTCCCGTTTCGTTCTACAAGTACATGCGCTCCTTCGGCTTCGGAATGAAGACCGGGATCACGCTTCCGGCCGAGGAAACCGGACTGCTCAAGCCCGTGGACAAATGGAGCGGCCGCACCCAGCAGACGATCGCCTTCGGGCACGAGGTTTCCTCGACTCCCCTGCAGCTGGCCATGGCCTTCGCCGCGGTCGCCAACGACGGGATCCTGCTGCGCCCTCGCCTCGTGATGTCGTGGATGGACGGGGAGGGGCGGGTCGTCCGCGAGGAGCCGGTCCGGCAAGTGCGCCGCGTGCTCTCGCCCGACATCGCCTTGGAATTGCGCCGGATGCTGACAGGCGTGGTCGACCACGGCACGGCCACGGCCATTCGCCACCCCTACGTCACCATCGCGGGCAAGACCGGCTCCGCGCAAAAGATCGACCCCGAGACCGGACGCTACGTTGAGGGAAGCTATTACGCCTCGTTCGCGGGCATGGCCCCCGCGGAAAATCCGGCCTTCGTGTGCGTGGTCGTGATGGACGACCCGCGCCGGTTCAAGTTCGGGGGGCAGGCCGCCGCGCCGGTGTTTCGCGAGATCCTCGACCGCATGGCCGAGCGTCGCATCGCGGGGGATTGGGGCGTTCCTCCCGACACCCTGGCGCCGCGCCTGGGGTTTGAGCACGATGTCAAGGTCGCCCGCGCCGGTTTCGCCGGGATGGGGAAGAAGGCGACGGCGGGCGAGACGCCTTCGTCGAACCCGGCCCACAAGGCGGGCGCGTCCGCTTCCAAAACGGCGGACCCGGGTGAGATGGCCCGCCGATCAGGGCCCGGCGAGATGCCGGACCTGCGGGGAGCGGCGTTGCGCGACGCCCTCTTGCGCCTGCGGGCGTTGGGCGTGGATGCCGAATATGCCGGCGAAGGCCGCGTCCGCGAGCAGATCCCCGCGCCGGGCGCGCCCTTGCGGCGCGGCGACCGCGCGCGGCTCGTGCTGGGGTGGTCGGGATGACGACGACCCGCGAACTGAACGACCTGCTCGCCTCGGCGGGCATCACCGCACTGCCCGCGTTCGCGGGCCTGCGCGTGGGCGGCCTGACCGCGGACTCGCGCACGGTGCGGCCGGGCGACGCGTTCATCGCGCTGCGCGGCGCGCGCCTCGACGGAACGACGTTCGCGGCCGAGGCTGCGCGGCGCGGCGCTGCGGCCGTGCTTCTCGAGTCGGACGAGCCGGATTCCGGCGCGGCCGAAGTGTCGGGCGTTCCCGCGCTTCGCGTGCCCGGGCTGCGAGTCCTCACCGGCCCGCTTTTCGACGCTTGGCACGGCCACCCCTCTCGCGCGATGGAATTCCACGGGGTGACGGGAACGAACGGCAAGTCCACGACGGTGCTGCTGATGTCCTCGATCCTGCGCGCGGCGGGGCGCAAGGTGGCGTCGCTCGGAACCATTCGCTACCAGATCGGCGACGAGGTGCTGGAGTCGACGCTCACGACGCCTTCCACCGAATCCTTCTACTCCATGCTGGCGCGGGGCGCGGCGGCCGGATGCGACGCCGTGGCGATGGAGGTTTCCTCGCATGCCCTCGCCCAGGACCGCGTGGGCGGGGTGCGGTTCCGCCGGGCGGTTTTCACCAACCTCACGCAGGATCATCTCGACTTTCACGCGGACTTCGAGGACTATTTCGCCGCGAAGAAGAAGCTCTTCACCGGATACCTCGCCGCCGACGGGGTGGGAGTGGTCAACCTCGACTCCGCCTACGGCGCGCGGCTTCTCGCCGAATGGAAGGGCTCGCGCTTCACGTTTTCCCGAGGGGAGACGGAGGAGGGTCGCGGTGCCGACCTTTCGGTTGCGGAGAAGGCCCTTTCGCTTGCGGGAACCCGGCTGAAGCTCCGTGCCGGGGAATCCTTCTTCGACATCGAATCCCCCCTCATCGGGGACATCAATGTCGAGAACCTGCTGGCCGCCTCGGCCTTCGGCCTTTCGCTCGGGATTTCCACCGACGTTGTCGCCCGGGGGATCGCGGGCGTCACCGTGCCCGGTCGCAACGAGGTCATCCGCCTGGGCGGAGGCGCGGTCGCGGTCGTGGACTACGCGCACACGCCCGACGCGCTGGAGCGCGTGCTGTCGAGCCTGCGCCAGCTCACGCCGGGCAAGCTGCGCGTGGTGTTCGGCTGCGGTGGCGACCGCGACCGCGGCAAGCGTCCGCTGATGGGCGCCATCGCCGAGCGCCTGGCGGACGAGGTCGTCGTGACGAGCGACAATCCGCGCACGGAGGAGCCCGGCGCGATCATGGCTGAAATCCTCTCGGGCATGTCGGGGGGGAACGCGAAGGCGATCGCCGACCGGCGCGAGGCCATCCGCGAGGGAACGAAGGGCCTTGGCGCCGGCGACTGCGTGCTGGTGGCCGGTAAGGGACACGAGGATTACCAGATCGTGGGGACGGAGAAGCGCCGCTTCAGCGACCAGGAGGAGGTCGCCGCGTGGAGTTGACCTTGCGCCAGCTGGCGGGAATCCTGGGGGCGGAACTCCGGGGCAAGCCCGTTCCGCGAGGGCGGGTGGAGGTCTGCACGGACTCGCGCAAGCTGAAGCGGGGTCAGGTGTATTGGGCGCTCAGGGGAGAGAACTTCGACGGGCACGTGTTCGTCGAACAAGGGTTTCAAAAGGGAGGGATCGCCGCCGTGGTCGAAAAGGAATGGCTGGAACGGAACGGCAAGCCCGCGCGCGTTTACGTGCCGGTGGGCGACACGCAGGAAGCCCTCACCGCGCTGGCGCGCGGCTACGCGGCGCGCTTCCGCATCCCGAAGGTCGGGGTGACGGGAAGCAACGGCAAGACCACGACCAAGGACATGATCGCGGCGGTGTTGCGGCGCGCGGGCCGCGTGCTCGCCACCGAGGGGAACCTCAACAACCAGGTGGGGCTGCCGCTTACCCTCTTCGGCCTCCGCTCCCAGCACCGCTACGCCGTGCTCGAGATGGGAATGAACCAGCCCGGCGAGATCCGCGCGCTGAGCCAGACTGCCGCGCCGACGCTCGCCGTGGTCACCAACATCGGTTTCGCCCACCTGGAGGGCATGGGTTCCCGGGAGGCCATCCGCGACGAGAAGCTTTCCATCATCGCCGGGTTTCCCGGCGGCAGGGGAACGCTGTTCCTCAATGCCGACGATCCCTACCTGTACGGCTTCCGCGCCCCGTCCAAGGTGAAGGTCGCGACCTTCGGCATCCATCGCGGCACCGTGCGGCCCGACGACTTGCGCCTGGGGCCCGACGGCTGCGCGGCCTTCCGGGTCGGCCGCACGGAGTTCCGCCTGCCGGTCCCCGGAATGCACAACGTGTACAACGCGCTGGCGGCAATCGCCGTGGGCCTCCACCTGCGGGTGCCCAAGGCCGCGATCGCGGGCGCGCTGGCCGCCTTTCCCGCGCCGAAGTTCCGCATGCAAACCCGCCGCATCCACGGGGTCACGCTGCTGGACGATTGCTACAACGCCAATCCCTCCTCGGTGCGGGCCGCGCTCGAGACCCTGGCCGCGCACGAGGCGCGCGGCCGCCGCGTCGCCGTGCTCGGCGACATGCTCGAGCTCGGCGGCGAATCCGAGCGCCTGCATGCGGAGATCGGCCGCTTCCTCGCCGAGAGCGGCGTGGATGAGCTGTTCACCTTCGGCACGCACAGCCGGCACTTGAACCAGGCGGCGAGGGGCAAGGGGCTCTCGCGCCGCGCGTCCCGCCACTATTCGGACTTCGACCTGATGGTCTCGGACCTCGCGGCCTCGCTCGCTCCCGGAGACGTCGTGCTGGTCAAGGGCTCGCGGGGCATGCGCCTTGAACGCGTGGGAGACGCGCTCCGGGAGATGCTTCGCTCGGGATCCCGCATCGGGGCGGAAAGGGACCGGCCGTGACGCGCAAGGGAATCCGGTTCGACGTGCCGCTGTGCATCGGGGTGCTGGTCCTGGTGGGCATCGGCATGGTGCTGATCTACAGCTCCTCGGCCCCCTACGCCGAGATCAAGGGGCGTCCCGACTCCTTCTACCTGGCGCAGCATTTCAAGCGCGTCGTGATCGGGATGTTCGCCTTCCTCGCGGCGATCGTGATCCCGTACAAGGTGTGGGAGCGCCTCGCCGCGCCCCTTATCGTCTTCGGGCTCGGCCTGCTCCTGTTCATCTTCGTCTCGGGCGCCGGCAGCATCAACGGCGCGCGCCGCTGGATCTCCATCGCCAGTTTCGGCCTGCAGCCCTCCGAGCTCGCGAAGCTGGCCCTCGTCTTTTACCTGGCCAAGAGGCTGGCCGAGAAGGTCAGGGGCGGCGAGATGCACCGGCTCGGGCGCGGACTCGTTTCCTCCCTCTTGGTGCCCGGCGCGACGATCGTGCTGATCCTGATGCAACCGAACTTCAGCACGGCGATGACCGTGGCGGGGATCACCTTGGTGATGGTATTCGCCGCGGGCGCCCGTCCGGCCCACCTGGCGGTCCTGGGCGCGATCGCGGTTCCAAGCTTGCTCGGGGCAATGCTTTCGAGCGCCTATCGCAGGCAGCGCATCATGGCCTTCTTCGACCCGTCCTCCAACCCCGCCTCTTCGCATCAGGTCGAGCAGGCGCTCATCAGCCTCGGGAACGGCGGGCTCATGGGCACCGGCCTGGGCGAAGGAACGCAAAAGCTGGGCTATTTGCCCATGCCGTTCACCGACACGGTGTTCGCGATCCTCGGGGAGGAACTGGGCCTCGCCGGCACGCTTGGCGTGCTGGCCCTTTTCGGCCTCGTCGTGTGGCGCGGGCTGCGCGTCGCGAGGGCATGCCCGGATCGCTTCGGATCCCTGGCCGCTGCGGGTCTCTCCGCTTCCATCGCCATCAACGTGATCATGCACGTCGGGGTGTGCACGGGCCTGTTTCCCACCACGGGGCAGACGCTGCCCTTCGTGTCGTACGGCGGCACCTCGCTGATCGCGAACCTGGTGGCCATGGGAATCCTGCTGAACATCAGCGGGTCCGTCATCCCGTCGGAACCGACGCCGGGACTGGTCTGGAAATCCTCCCGCCGCGCCTCGCCGCTGCGCCCCTTCACCGCGGGCGCGACCCGGGTCGCCGCATCGCCGACGAGGGGACGCGCATGAAGCCCTCGGCGCGACTCCGCAACCTCCATTTCACGGGCATCGGCGGCTCGGGCATGAGCGCGCTGGCCGCGGTGCTGGCCGACTCCGGCTTCGTCGTGCGCGGCTCCGACCGCGCCGACGGCCCCGCGATGGAATGGTTGCGGGCGCGCGGGATCGAGGTCTTCGTCGGCCATGACGCGGCGCATGTCGCCGCCGGGTGCGACGCGCTCGTCTACACCGCCGCCGTGGATCCGATGAATCCCGAACTCGAGGCCGCGCGGGCGCAGGGCATTCCCCGGGTGCGCCGCGCAGACCTGCTCGGCATGGCCTTGGCCCGCCGCCACGGCCTCGCCGTCGCGGGCACGCACGGCAAAAGCACCACAACCGGCATGCTGATCCACATCCTGCTCGCGGCGGGCGCCGACCCGGGATGGGCCGTGGGCGCCGCGTGGAAGGGCGGCGAATCCGGTCGCGCGGGCCGGGGCGACTTCTTCGCCGTGGAGGCGGATGAGTACGACCGCGCCTTTCTTTCCCTGCGTCCGGTCTCAGCCGTGGTCACCAACGTGGATGCCGATCACCTCGACTATTACGGGACGCAGGCGGCCGTGGACGACGCCTTCATCGCCTTCCTCGACTCGATTCCTTTCCACGGCACCGCGCTCCTGAACGCCGAGGATCCCGGCGTGCGGCGCATCGCCGACCGCGTGTCGTGCCGGGTGCGCACCTTCGGCCTTTCCGGCGGCGACTATGCGGCCCGCGAGGTCGAGGTAGGCGGCGCGGGCGGGGGTGGGGCTTCGTTCCGCCTCGTCCGTGACGGGGAGGAACTGGGGGCCGTGTCGCTTCAGGTCTTCGGGGCGCATAACGTCTCGAACGCCTTGGCCGCCGCGGCCCTCGCCCTCGAGGAGGGGGTTCCCTTCGCCGCCGTGGCCGAGGGCCTCGGGGCCTTCCCCGGCATGCGCCGCCGCCTCGAGCGGGTCGGCTCGCGGGGGGGCGTGACCGTGATCGACGACTATGCGCACCACCCCGCCGAGGCCGCCGCCGCGTTGCGCGCCTTGCGGCCGCTCGATCCCCCCGCGCGCCTCGCCGTGGTTTTCCAGCCGCACCTGTACTCGCGAACGCGCCAGCTGGCCTCGGAGTTCGCGGGGGCTTTCCTGGAGGGCGACCTGCTGTTCGTGCTGCCCGTGTACGCCGCCCGCGAGGCTCCGATTCCGGGCGTCGACGGCGGCCTCATCGTATCGGAGGCGGAGAGGCTGGGCCATGCCGCGGCCCGCTTCGTGCCCGAGGACGCGGCCGGTGTGATCGCCGCCGCCCTGCGTCCGGGCGACGTGTGCGTCACCATGGGCGCGGGCGACGTGGGAAACCTCGCGCCCGCCATCCTGGAGGCGCTCGCATGAGCCTCATCCGCCGCAAGAAGGTGAACCGCCGCAAGCCGGCGCCGCGCAAGCGCGTGCGCCCGACCGCGGTGCTGCGGGCCATACCGAGGCCGCGCTTGCCTCGCGGCCGGTCTGCCTTCGTCCTTTTCGCGGCCTTGGTCCTTGGCGGCGTGCTGCTCTGGCAGGGCGGCACGGCCTATGCGCGCGGCGCCATCCTGACGGTGACGCGCCTGGAGGTGGACGGCGCGCGGCACTGGCCGACGGCGCGTCTTCTCGAGGCGGCGGGCGCGGACGTGGGATTTCGCCTGCACGAAGTTCCTTTCGCGGCCGCGCGCGGGCGACTGCTCGCGCTGCCGGGCATCGAGAGCGCCTCGATCCGCTACGTGCCCGGGGGCACGTTGCGCGTGCGCGTGGGGGAGGCCGTCCCCGTCGCCTCGCGCCGATTTTCCTCGGGATGGCGCGGGCTCACCTCCAGCGGGGAGTGGATGCCCCTTGCCGCCGGCGCCTCTTTCGACGTGCCGGTGCTGGAAACGCGCGAGGGTGCTCCCGCCTCGCTTCCGGTCGTCGCGGCCTGGCTGGCAGGCATCCGCGCGAGCGAGCCGGGACTCTTCGCCGGGTTCTCGCAGGTGGCGTTGCGCGGTGCGAGCGAGGCGGACGTTTATTGGCGGGACGGCAGCGTGCGCCTGCGGGTCGATTGCGCGCGCGACGGATCGATAGGGCACGCGGGCGAGCTGCTGGCCGGCGCGCCGCACGCCTTGCCCGAAGGGGCGACGGTGGACCTGAGGGTGGAGGGGTATGCGTATGTGCGGTAGTTGTCAAAGAGCGGGAGTCGGGAGCCGGGAGTCGGGAGCGGATGCGGGAATGCCTTCCACCCGACACCCGACTCCTTGCACCCGACGTGCGGACGGCCAAACGGGGGCCCTGCACCAGCCCTTTCAGGAAACCGTGTTTCAGACGCAGCGGAGGTTTTTCCATGGGTAGTCCCATCGTGGGCCTTGACATCGGCACCACCAAGATCGGCGTGATCATCGGGGAGGCGGGGCCGGGCGGCGAGCTCAAGATCGTCGGCGTCGGCATTAGCCCCAGCGACGGCTTGCGCAAGGGCGTGGTGGTCAACATCGACAAGACCGTGAAGTCGATCCAGAAGGCCGTGGAGGAGGCGGAACTGATGGCCGGCGTGGAGGTCGGTTCGGTGTATGTCGGGATAGCGGGCGACCACATCAAGTCCATCAACAGCCGCGGCGTGATCGCCGTGTCGCGCTCCGACAACGAAATCACGCGGCCCGACCTCGACCGGGTGATCGAGGCAGCCCGGGCGGTCGCCATCCCCATGGACCGGGAGATGCTGCATGTGCTGCCGCAGGACTTCGTGGTGGACGAGCAGCCGGGCATCAAGGATCCCGTCGGCATGTCGGGCGTGCGGCTCGAGGGCGACGTCCACATCGTGACGGCCGCGGTGACCTCGATGCAGAACCTGCAGAAAAGCGTCGAGAAGGCGGGCTTGCGGGCCGCCGGCATCGTGCTGGAGCCCCTCGCCTCGGCCTATGCCGTGCTCGAGGACGACGAGCGCGAGCTGGGCTGCGCGGTGATCGACATCGGCGGCGGCACCACCGACGTGATCGTCTTCGTGGAGGACAGCGTGCGCCACACGGCCAGCATCGGGCTGGGCGGGCGCAACGTCACCAACGACCTGGCAATCGGCATCCGCACCCCCCTGGAGAAAGCCGAGGAGATCAAGCGCGCGTTCGGCACCTGCCTGCGCGGCGGCCCGGGCGAGGGCGACTACATCCCCGTGCCGGGCGTGGGCGGCCGCGAGCACCGCGAGGTGAGCCGGGCGGTGCTCGCCTCCATCATCGAGCCGCGCATGCGCGAGATCTTCACCTTGGCCCTGCGAGAGCTGCAGAAGAACCGGCAGCTCGACACGCTCGGCGCGGGCATCATCCTCACCGGCGGCTGCTCGATGCTTCACGGCGCGGCCGAATTGGCCGAGCAGGTGTTCGGCATGCCCGTGAAGGTGGCCTCGCCCAAGGGCTTCGGCGGCCTCACCGAGGCCGCCTCCTCCCCGGCCCACGCCACCGGCGTGGGGCTCGTCCGCTACGGCCTCATGCGGCGCGCCGAGGGCAAGGACGACGATTCGGCGCCGGGCAAGGGCCGCGTCCTCGACCTGTGGCGCAAGGCCCTCGAATGGCTCAAGAGGTATGTGTGAAGATGTCGACCGTGATTCCCGTGTCCCCGAAACCCCAGAACCCCGTGTTCACTTTTCAAAGGAGCGTCCCATGATCTTCGAACTGGACCCCAACGATGAGACCAACCGCGCGGCCAAGACCGCGGCGAAGCTGAAGGTGATCGGCGTCGGCGGCGGCGGCGGCAACGCCGTGAACCGCATGGTCGAGAGCGGCCTCCAGGGGGTGGAGTTCATCGCCCTCAACACCGACATGATGGCGCTGCAGAAGAGCCGGGCGGGAGCGACGATCCAGATCGGCTCGAAGCTTACCCAGGGCCTGGGCGCGGGCGCCGACCCGCAGAAGGGCATGCTGTCGATGCAGGAGGACGTGGAGCAGCTGCGCGACCTGCTCGAGGGCGCCGACATGGTGTTCATCGCCGCGGGCATGGGCGGCGGCACCGGCACGGGCGCCGCCCCGGTGGTGGCCGAGCTCGCGCGTTCCATGGGCATCCTCACGGTGGCGGTGGTCACCAAGCCGTTCCAGTGGGAGGGGCCCGTGCGCGATCGCAACGCCCACTCGGGCCTCGAGGCCCTGCGCCGCGCGGCCGACACGGTGATCGTGGTGCCCAACCAGAAGCTGCTGTCGGTCGTGGAGCCGGGCACGCCGCTCCGCAAGGCGTTCACCATCGCCGACGAGATCCTGAGCTCCGCCACGCGCGGCATCTCCGAGATCATCCTCGGCCACGGCGACATCCAGGTGGACTTCGCCGACGTGCGCACCATCATGGCCCAGGGCGGCGACGCCCTGATGGGAACGGGACGCGCCTCGGGCGAGAACCGCGCCCGCGTGGCCGTGGAGCGCGCCATCCACTCGCCGCTGCTCGACAACGTCAGCATTTCCGGGGCGACCGGCGTGCTGGTGAACATCACGGGCGGCGAGGACATGTCGCTCGACGAGGTGAACGAGGCGATGAACTACCTCTACGAGGCGGTGGGCAACGACTCGAACGCCAACATCATCTTCGGCACGGTGGTCAACCCCGGCGAGCACGCCGACATGGCCGTGACCGTGATCGCCACCGGTTTCGGAGGACCCTCGGTCGCGAAGCCGCGTCCGGTCCAGGACATGTTCCGCCGCCCGGCGACGGTCGCTCCCGCGCATGTCCCGGCCCCGGCCTCGGCGACGCCGGTCGCGTCCGAAGCCGCACAGGCTCCGGCCGCCCCGACGGCGGAGGCGACGGAGAGGATCGAGCGGTCGGAGAAGTCCCTCCTGCCGCAGGTTCCCGAGCCGCGCGCGCGGCTCGATCGTTCGGAGGACAAGCCCGCGCCGCTGTCGGCGAAGGCTCCCTTCGGCGGCTCGCGTCCCGCGCCCCGTCCGATGTTCACCCCCGCGCCGAGGCCCGCTCCGGAGGAGAAGCCCAAGCTGCAGGAGACGGGAGCCGGTGCAAGCGGCGGGCGCGGGAACGGGCCGAGCCTGTTCTCGGGCCTGTTCGGCGGCAAGGCCGAGGCCGAGCCGGACATCGATTACGAGACGCCGGCCTTCCTGCGCAACCAGGCGGACTGAACCGGCAACGGGACAAGGGAACACACGGGAAAGCGGGGATCCTTCGGGATCCCCGCTTTTTTGGGAAAAGATGAGAAATATGAAATCAGAAATATGAGGCTTAAGCGCTTCGGATAGCCGTTGTGGACCTCTTCGTTGGTAGAGAAGTGGGGGCGCCGCATGAAAGCATTCTTTTCGAACCTTTCGGCGCGGGTTCGGCTTTAGATTCACGTGTCATGTTTTGTTGTCGAAGTTTCCGGACGATCCTTTGGCTGGCGATTCTATGCGTCCCTGCCTCTTTCGCGCAGCAGCGTGTCGTCGCGGTCGACTCGAGCGTGGTCGGCCCGGTGTGGTCGGGGCATCCCGTGGACTTCGCGCTGGCGGCCAAGGGCGACACGCTGTATGCCGCCTACTACCACGGAAACTCCCGGCAAATCGTGGTGGCGGTGAAGCCGCCCGGCGGGCCTTGGCGCGGCAAGACCTTGACCGGCGCCGCCGCGACCGTGGGTTGGGACAGTCACAACTCGATCACCTTGGTGACCGACGGCCAAGGCCTTTTGCACGTCGCGGGGAACATGCACAACAATCCCATCCGCTACTGGCGGTCCGACGTTCCGGGCGAGGTCGACAGCCTGCGGCAGGTGACGTCCATGGTCGGTTCGAATGAAGGCAGCGTCACCTATCCGGTGTTCCTGAAGGCGCTGAACGGGGATCTCGTCTTCATCTACCGGGACGGCGGCAGCGGCAGCGGCAATCACATCGTGAACAAGTGGAACCCCGGCACGAAGACCTGGGGCCGGCTGCTCTCCACCAACCTCTTCACCGGTTCCAGCACGACGGGAACCCGCAGCGTCTATTTCGGCGACAACGACGCGGGGCCCGTGGCCGGGCCCGACGGGATGTACCACCTGTTCTGGTTCTGGCGCGCCAACTCCAACGCGGCCACCACGCACCGCGTGAGCTACATCCGCTCCGCCAATCTCACGGAGTGGACCACCTCGTCGGGTACGCCGGTGACCTTGCCCGTTTCCTTCGACAACAATCCCGGCGTGATCGTGGACGACGTGCCGCAGTTCGCCGGGCTCATCAACCGGGGCCAGATCGGCTTCGACGCGCAGAACCGGCCCATCATCACCTACCACAAGTTCGATTCCACCGTGGCGGGCGGCTACACGCAGTGCTACAACGCCCGCCTCGAGAACGGTTCTTGGGTGGTGCGCAAGACCACCAGCTGGCCCTATCGCTGGAACTTCGGGGGGCAGGGGAGCCTGGTGATCCAGATCCAGCTGGGCCCGGTCGTGCTGCAGCCCGACGGTCGCTTGACGCAGTGGTATTCGCATTGGCAGTTGGGTCGCGGGGTGATGGTGCTCGATCCCGTGACCCTTGTCGCGACGGACGTGCTGCCCGACGCGTATTGGCCCGAGCATTTGGACACGGCGTACCGCGTGGTGAACAGCACGTCGTCCGGGAACCCGCTGCAGATGCAGGTGAACTGGACGAGCGTGCGCGATCCGGCGAACCCGGCGGTGGTGCATGCGCTGCGGTGGGAAACCTGGCCCGAGAACGCCGACCAGCCTCGGGCCGTCTCGCCCCCGGCGGGGACGCTGATGTATTACCGGATGCACGATCCCAACGCGGTGTCGGTGCGGTCATGGATTCG
>CBFGVC010000011.1:0-24876 GCA_965652255.1 uncultured Fibrobacteria bacterium
CGGGTAACGGGTAACGGGTAACGGGTAACGGGTAACCGGGGGCTTGGTACTTGGTGGGTGGTAGGGGAATGGAACAATAGAACAATGCCGCAATGGAACACGGAACAAGGGGGGAGAACGGCTTGCCCGATCGCATACGATGGGCATGAAGATTCAGGCACCCGGTTGTTCTATTGCTGCATTGTTCTTTGTCCCAGCGTCTCCTCGAAGTACGCGATCGTCTTCTTCAGTCCCTCGCGCAGTTCCACCTTCGGTTCCCAGCCCAGTTCCTTGCGGGCGAGCGAGATGTCGGGTTGGCGCTGGCGCGGATCGTCGCCGGGCAGGGGTTTCTCCACGATCCGGCTTTTGCTGCCGGTGAGGTCGATCACTTGCTCGGCCAATTGCCGGATGGTGAACTCGCCGGGATTGCCGACGTTGACCGGGCCCAGGAGGCTGGGGTGATCCATGAAGCGGAGCATGCCGTCGAGAAGGTCGTCCACGTAGCAGAACGAGCGCGTTTGCGATCCGTCGCCGTACACCGTGATGTCCTGTCCGCGCAGGGCCTGCACGATGAAGTTCGACACCACGCGCCCGTCGTCGGGATGCATGCGCGGGCCGTAGGTGTTGAAGATGCGCATCACCCGGATCTCGACGCCGTTCATGCGGTGGTAGTCGAAGCACAACGTCTCCGCCACCCGCTTGCCCTCGTCGTAGCACGAGCGGATCCCGATGGGATTCACGTGTCCCCAGTAATCCTCCCGCTGCGGATGCACCTCGGGATCGCCGTACACCTCGCTCGTGGATGCCTGCAGGATGCGGGCATGCGTGCGCTTGGCGAGCCCCAGCATGTTGATCATCCCCATCACGCTGGTCTTGATGGTCTTGACCGCGTTGTACTGGTAATGCACGGGCGAGGCCGGGCAGGCGAGGTTGTAGATGCGGTCCACCTCGAGCAGGACGGGTTCGATCACGTCGTGCCGCACGAGTTCGAACCTTGGGTTGCCCAGCAAGTGCTCCACGTTCCGCTTCGAGCCCGTGAAGAAATTATCGAGGCAGATCACTTCATCGCCGCGGTCCAGCAGGCGGTCGCAAAGATGGGAGCCGAGGAACCCGGCGCCTCCGGTGACGAGGATTTTCATGCGGGCTTCCTTCCAGTCCGTGAAGGTCCGGCCTTCCGGGCCTTGTTCGACTTGGGGGGGGACTTCGCGGCCTTCCGGCCGTCCGGGGGGCTCGAGGAGAGAAGGTGGTTGATGCCGACCAAGGTGAGGTCGGGTTCGAACCGGCGCAGCGCGGGCACGCGGCCCTTCATCCAGTGGGCGAGCCCGCCGGTGGCGAGGATCGTCGGCGCGCGCATCTTCCGCTGCGCGAGGATGTCGGCGAGCAACCTCTCCACCATTCCCGTCGCTCCGCGAAGGATCCCGATGCGCAGGGCCTCGTCGGTGGTGCGTCCCACGGCCGAAGCCGGCCAGGCCAGCTCCGCCTCGTGAAGGCGGGCCGTGTTCTGCGCCAGCGCGCGCATTCCCGTCTGGATGCCGGGGCAAATCACGCCGCCATGGTAGGCTCCCTCGGAGAACACGTCGAAGGTCGTCGCGGTGCCGAAGTCCACCACCACGCCCGCGCCAATGCCCAAGGCATGCGCGCCGAGCACGTTGGCGAGGCGGTCGGCGCCGATCTGGCTGGGCAGCTCGTAGTCGAGCCTCAGGCCGCCGCAGTCGCGATGGTCGAGGACGCGGGGCGGGTTCCCGAACACGGCCTCGAGCGCCGCGCGCCAGGGGCCGTCCTGCGCGGGCACGACCGAGGCGAGCGCGCAGCGCACGGGCGCTTCGCCCGCGGCGGGAAGGACGAGCCCCTGCAGCGAAAGCGCCACCTCGTCGACGGTGACGTCCTTGCGGGTGGCGAGGCGCCAGCGCTTGAGGATGCGGTCGCCGTCGAAGAGGCCCAGCACGGTCTGCGTGTTGCCCACGTCCACGGCGAGGCGGAAGTCGCGTTGGGAGTCCTTAGGCAAGGTCGCCTCCCGGGGGATAGGCGCCGATCTTGAGGGAAAGGTCGAGGGCCTTGACGCTGTGCGTGATCTCGCCCACGGAGAAGTAATCGAGGCCGATGTTGCGCAGCTTGCGGACGCGCGCGAGGTCGAGGTTGCCGCTGGCTTCCAGCTTGATCCCGGGCGCGATCGCGCGCGCGCGCGCCACGGCGGCCTTGAGTGTCTTGTCGTCCATGTTGTCGAGCATGATGATGTCGACGGGCGCGTCGAGCAGGCTCTCCAGCTCGGCGAGCGTGCGCACCTCCGCCTCGATGAGGAGGGAGCGGCCGAAGCGCGCCGCCGCCCGGTCCACGGCCGCGCGCACCGAGCCGGAGGCGGCGGCGTGGTTGTCCTTGACCAGGACGCGGTCGTGCAGCCCCATGCGATGGTTCTCGCCGCCGCCCGCGGCCACGGCGTACTTGTCGAGTTCCCGGTAGCCGGGCAGGGTCTTGCGCGTGTCGAGCACGCGCGTCGGCGCGGCGGCCTCGGCGAAGCGCCGCGCGGCGGTGGCGATGCCGCACAGCCGCTGCATGAAGTTGAGGATGATGCGCTCGCAGACAAGCAGGCCCCGCGTCTCGCCCTCGACACGGGCGAGTATCTGCCCGGCGCGGATCGCCTCGCCGTCGGTCGCCAGCCACTCGAGGCGGGGGGCGAGTCCGCGATGCCGGAAGACGGCCTCCATCACGGCGCTCCCCGCGAGCACGCCGTCCTCCTTGCAAAGCAGCGCGCCCTTGCTGCGATGGCCGGGCTCGAGCGTGGCCTCGGACGTGACGTCGCCCGCGCCCTCGTCCTCGGCGAAGGCGGCCGGAAGCAGCGCCTGCAAGGCGCGCAAAGGAAAGGCCGGAAGCACCGGCCGCGCGGTGCTCATCGTTTCAACTCCTGCTCCACCCGCTCGCGGTTCTGCCGGGCTTTTTCGGCCTCGGGCGTGGCGGGGTGGCGCGTGATGCAGGCATCGAGCGCCTCGAGGCTGAGCCTCAACAGGCGCTCGCGGCCCGCCGGGTCGACCGTGCTCCGCGCGTCCGAGAAGAGGCGCGCGGCCTCGGCGCGGCGCTCGGAGCAGAACCGCTCGGGTGAGCCGGGGTCGTCCGTTGCCGCGGGCGGGGCTGTCGGCGCGACGATGGAAGGGGCGGGAGGAGCGGGCGTCGCGGGAGCCGTCGAGGAGGCGGGCGCGGACTTTCCGCGCTTCTCGCGCTCCCAGCTCCGGTTCGCGAGCTTCTTCAGGTCGCGGCGCAGGGCCTCGTCGCGCACGGTTTGGAGCAGCGCCGACACTTGCGCGGCGACCTGCGAGTGCGGCGCGTGCGCGGCGTATGCCTCATGAAGCCTGCGCAACCGCGCCTTGTCCTCCTGGGGAAGCGGACCCTCGAGGGCTCGCGCCAAGGCCAGCACCCACTCCGCGTCCTCGACGAGGAGGGAAAGCTCCCCGCGCGCCTCGCGCACCTCGGCGGCGGGGCCGGTCCCGGGTTTCCAGGCGGTGCCGGCCGGGGCGCGCAGGAGCGACTCCGACATGCGGCCCACCATCGCCTCGAAGGTCAGGTTGCCCGCCTCTTCCGGCCCGGCGAGGCGCGTCTGCGCGACTCGCGCCGTGTCCGGGCACGCGCAGGCAGCGCCCCGGTTGCCGACGGTTCCCGACATTCCGGCGCATCCCGCCAGCAAGGATCCGATCGCGGCCAGCGCGACCGCCATTCCCGAAACCCCGATGACCCCGAAGATCCCCCCCGTGCGTGCGTTCATGCGTTCAATCCTCCCGGCTTTCCCGGATCCACAATAGCGAATGGCCGCCCGGGGGTTCGGCGTTTCCGTTCGGTCCCAACTCGTCGGAAAGGTCCTCGGCGTAGGCCGGATCCTCCTGTCCCGCCGACAGCGGCAGGCCGGTCCGACGTGACACGCGATAAACCTTGTATTGGCTCATGCGGGCGAGGGGAGGTTCTTCGGCGATCTCCTCCGTTTCGGGGACGGGCCGCGCGACCCTTCCGGCGTAGTCGCGGCTCGAGACGATTCCCTTGGCGATGTCGATCCACGCGGGCAGGGCCATCGAGGCGCCCGTGCCGCGCAAGCCCGGGCCGGTCATGGGACGATTGTCGTCGAAGCCGGTGTAAACGCCGATGGCGTAACCGGCGCCCGGGTCGAACCCGCCCTCGGCAGGGCCCGCGATGTAGCCGATGAAGGCGGCGTTGCGGTAGTCGTTCGTCGTTCCCGTCTTGCCGTAGGCCGGCACCGAAACGCGGGCGCCGTCGCGCGGGATCGTCAGCTCGCGCGCCACGCGCTGCCCGGTGCCGCCCCGCACCACCGAGCCCAGGATGGCCTCCAGCATGTGGCGGGTCCGTTCGGTGAGCACTTCCTCCGGCTCGGCCTCGTCCTCGAAGATCACCCGTCCGTCGGCGGTGACGATGCGCGTGATGTAAAGCTGCGGATGCCCGAAGCGCGTGCGGTAGCGCATTCCCTTCTGGAAGGCCTGGTACGCGTTGACGGCCTCGCCCAGCGTGATGACGTTCACCCCGAGGGGGAAGGAAAGGACGGGATCGAGCGGCGAGCGGATATCGAGGCGGCGGCTGAGCGCCACCACGTATCGCAGCGCCGCGGCCGCGCGGAAATCCTTCGAGGCGTACAGGTTCTCGCGCGAGTAACGGTCGTCGCCGGGGGGCGCGTAGCGCAGTCGTTCCCCCAAAAGCCGCAAGGTCTCCAGCGAGACCTCCCCGTCCACGAGCAGGGAGTCCTCCGGGGCGCGCACGGCCTCGAGCAGGGGGACCGGCCGCCAGGCCGGCCCGGGATATTCCTGGAAAAGCCCGAAGCGGCCGTCGCGAAGATTCCGCGCGGCCACCCAGCGCCATTCGGGGTCGCTCCGGCGCCAGGCCGCGGCCGAGGCCGATAGCGTGAGGTAGTCGCGCGAAAGCAGTTGCAGGCGGATACGGCCCTCGGCGTCGAGCGAGTCGGGCGGGTAGCTCGCCCGGGCGCGCGCGAAGCCGATGCCGTAAGGCAAACCCTTGAGCCGTTCGGCCTCGGCCGCGCGGCCGTCGAAGGTCAAGTCGATGGCGAGGTCGGATACGGCTTGCTGGTAGCGCAATTCGCGCATCTGTTCGGCGCCCAGGACCACGCCGAGCGAGTCGCGCACGAAGCGCTCGAAGGCGGTGGCGTCGGGGAAGTTGTCGGGAGAAAGGCCCAGCGTCCGGCAGGCTTGCCAGAAACCCTCGAAGGTCGTCTTGTCGAACAGGCGATACAGCAGCCTCACGCTGGCGATGTTCTCCGAACGGCGCCCGGCCCAGGCGAGGCTGACGGTGTCCTCGGGGAGATGGTCGGGCTTGGGGAAGTAGATCAGGCTCCCCAGCTGGAAGGGTTGCCGTTGGTTGGGGATGGGGTCGAGCGGATGCCAGCCGAGCTCGAGCGCGGCGGCGTACACCAAGGGCTTGAACGAGGAGCCGAACTGTCGGCGCGCCTGGTTGACGCGGTCGTAGCCCGTGTTGCCGAAGCCTCCCACGTTGGCGATGACCCGTCCCTCGCGCGCCACCTGTGCGGCCCCCTGCAGCTCGGGAACCTGCGCGATCTCGAGCAGCGAGTCGGGCCTCGCGCCCCGCGCCCGCGCCTCGGGGGAGAGGTAGGGCGCGCCGACGTACACGATCCTCCCCGGCTGGAGGTGGCGCGCCGCGAAATCGGCCATGGCGGCGGCGGAGGGGAGGGTTTCCGCGCCCGTGCGGTTCTTGTTCCAGCGGCGAAAGAAGGCCTCGAGGGCGGGCTTGCGCACCACCCCCTCGATCGCCCCGAAGCTCACGCGCAACTCCTCCGGGGGGCCGCGGCGGGGGGTGACCTCAAGGATACGGCCCCGCGCGAAGCTGCCGGGCTCGATGTGCGAGAGGCGCGCGGGCGCGGTGTCCTTGGGCGGATCGTAGCCGCGCAATACCAGGTCGAGCGCGGCGAGGTTGGAGTACACGGCGTACTCCGCCGCCCGCTGGATCTCGGGATCGAGGGTGGTGTGGATCTGCAGTCCCGCCGCGGTGTAGTCCTCGACGCCGTAGCGCGCCAGGATCGCGTGCATCTCGGGGCTGTCGAGCAGGCGCTTCACCTTCATCATGTTGGTCGAAAGCGTGAAGCGGAAGTTGCCGCGCCTGAATTGGGGCGGGTTCGCGAGCGCGTTCCGGTACTGCGCCTCGCTGATCTTGCCGTGCCGCCGCATCTGGCGCAGCACGTAGGCCGTGCGCCCGCGGCCCCGCTCGATGGCGGCTTCGCGCCGCTCCGGGGTGCCTTGGATGAAGGGATTGTATTGGTTGGGGCCCTTCACGGATCCGGCGATGAAGGCGCATTCGACCAAGGTCAGGTCGCGCGGTTCCTTGTCGAAGAAGTAGCGCGCCGCGATGCGCACGCCGTGCCCGTTGCCGGTCACGAAGAACTGGTTGAGGTAGAACTCGAGGATTTCCTTCTTCGTGAAGCTCTGCTCGAGACGCCAGGCGTTGACGAGCTCGTCCACCTTGCCGCGCACGGGCCCCGCGCGGCCGAACAGGTTCTTGGCGGTTTGCTGGGTGAGCGTGCTGCCGCCGCGCCAACGTCCGCCCGACCTCAGGTTGTCGAGCATGGCGCGGGCGAAGGCCTTCGTGTCCCAGCCGCCATGCGTCCAGTAGTTGCGGTCCTCGGCGGAGATGAGCGCCTCGATGAGCAGGACGGGGATGGAATCGTAGGGCAGGTAGTCGCGATGCGTGTCCTCGAAGAAGGTGCCCACGCGCGTCTTCCCGTCGGCGTAAAGCACCACGGATTCGCGCGCCAGGATGTGACGGATGCCTTCATGGGTGAAGGTGCTGTCGGGAACCCGCACCACGGCGCTGCGCAATCCGGCGGCGAAGGTGGCGGCCAGCGCGAGCCCCGCGAGGAGCGGGATGGCCAGGAGGGTCAGGATGACGGTGCGGATTCTCATGCCGGAGGCCGTAAACTAGGAATTTGGGCCTGTTGGGGGGATGCTTCGGGGGCGGAACGTCGACCGGGGATTCTACGCCACCGAAACTTTCGGGGGTTCGGGTTCGTTGTCGGCGAAGGGCCTCACCCAACCCCCGGCCCTGCGGGCTACCCCCTTCCCTCTCCCCGAATGAATTCACAAACGTCGTGTCGTCATTCGGGGAGAGGGAAGGGGGCGCACACGGAGTTGCCCTGAGTTGTCTTAAGGGAGGCGGGGCGCTTCGTTTCGGTCTGTGAACTTCGTAAAGCCACGTCACGCCCCCGCCCCTCTCCGGAATTTCCATGGCGAAGTTTTGATGTCATTGACGGAGAGGGGCGGGGGTAGCGCCGAAGGCGCCGGGGGTGGGGTGAGGCGCTTCGACGCCGAAGAGCCCCGAACCGACGAAGAACGGATCCCGAAGAATCCGGCGAAGCATGGACTCCGAAGAACCCCGAACCGACGAAGAAAGGATCCCGAAGAACCCCCCTATATCTTCGTCAACCACCCGTGCTTGTCCGGAATCTCCCCGTACTGGATTCCCTGCAGCTCCTTGTACAGCTTCGTGAGCGTCGCCCCGGCCTTGTCCTTGTCGCCGAAGCGGAACACCTTGTCGCCATGGTGCACGGCATGGATGGGCGTGATCACGGCGGCCGTGCCGCAGGCGCCCACCTCGGAGAACTGGTCGAGCGCGTCGAGCGCGATGGGGGCGCGCACGACCTTGAGGCCCATGTCCCCGGCCAGCGCCTGCAGGCTCTCGTTCGTGATGCTTTGCAGGATGGATTCCGAGGACGGCGTCTTGTATTCGCCGGAGGGCGTGATGCCGATGAAGTTCGAGGTGCCGAACTCGTCCACGTACTTGTTCTCGCGCGGATCCGCGAAGAGGATGATGGGGAACCCCTTCTTCTTGCCGATCACTCCGGGGAGCAGGCTGGCGGCGTAATTGCCCGCCGTCTTGGCGCGGCCCGTGCCCTTGGGCGCGGCGCGGTCGTAGTCGAGCATCACCAGCGCTTCCACCGGGTTGAAGCCGCCCTTGTAGTAGGGGCCCACGGGGGTGACCATCACGAGGAACGAATACGTGTCGGACGCCTTGATGCCGATGGTCGCCTCGGTGCCGATCAGCAAGGGGCGGATGTACAAGCTGGCCCCCGTCCCATACGGCGGCACGAAGTCGAGGTTCTCGCGCACGGCAAGCTTGCATGCCTCGATGAACAGGGCCTCGTCCGGGGCTTCCATGCACAGCCGCTCGGCCGAGAGCCGCATGCGCGCGGCGTTCCGGTCGGGGCGGAACATCACGACCTTGCCCTCCTTGGTGCGGAAGGCCTTGAGTCCCTCGAAGATGGCCTGGCCGTAGTGCAGGGCGTTGGCGGCGACGTGCAGGCTGATGTGCGGATCGGCATGCAGGGTGGGCGCGCTCCACGCGCCTCCTTCGAAGTCGCAGCGCACATGCCCGCGCGTGGGAAGGTATTGGAATCCGAGGTTTTTCCAGTCGAGGGACGCAGGGTTCATGGTGGATGTCTATCTAGAAAAATTGCGTGAACCGGGTCCCGTGGGGTGGTTCGGGTCGCCTTCAGGTTGTTCGGGTTCCGAAAACGTCACCCCGAGCCCGCAATGCCGGGCGTTCGTCGCCTTAGATTCTAGATTCCCTTCCATGCGTCACCCCCTGCCCGCGACCGGATGGAAGCGTCCCCTCGAACTGTTCGGCAAGGGCCTGATGTTCGTCCTCAAGCCCCTTCAGGTCGTGGGCAACTTCGTTTTCCTCGGCATCGCCTACTTCATCGGCGTGGGGCTTTCGGCGCTTCTCTATCGCCTTGGTCCGGGAAGGAACAAGGCTTCTGAAGCATCCTCGGGGACTTATTGGCGTGAGCTTCCTGCGGCGCCGAGCGACAAGGAGTCGTGGCTGAGGCCTTTTTGACAGCACAGCATCACAACATCACAACAATAGGGGAGTGGAGTATCGCAGTGCATTAGTAGGCTATACAGCCGTACAGCAATAAAGGTATAGCGTGATCTTGCGTTTGTTCTATTGTTGTGATGCTGTGATGTTGTGCTGAGGCCTTCCTTCCTTCCCGCCCTTTCCCCCCCCATGCGCATCCTCGGCATCAGTTGTCACTACCACGATTCGGCCGTGGCGCTCGTCGACGACGGCGTGGTGGTTGCTGCCGTGGAGGAGGAGCGGCTCACGCGCATCAAGCACGATCCGACCTTTCCCGACGAGGCGATCGACTCGTGCCTGAAGATTGCGGGCGCGGATATCGGATCGGTGGACGCGATCGCGTTTTACGAGAAGCCGCTGGTGAAGTTCGAGCGCTTGCTCACGCAGCACGCGCAGCACTTCCCCCGCAGCTTCGGGGTCTTTCGCCTCGCCATGCCCTCATGGCTCGGCGAGAAGCTGCGGGTGCGGAGGATGTTCCACAAGCGCCTCGGGTTCGGGGGCGATGTGTACTTCATGGAGCACCATCTCTCGCACGCGGCGGGGGCGTTTTACCCTTCGCCCTTCGAGGAAGCCGCGGTGCTGACGCTCGATGGGGTGGGGGAATGGACCACGGCGGGCATGGGGGTCGGCCGAGGGAACCGGGTCGAACTGACGCACGAGATCCGCTTTCCCCATTCCATCGGGCTCTTGTATTCCACGATCACGGCCTACCTCGGATTCTCGGTGAACAACTCCGAGTACAAGGTGATGGGGTTGTCGGCTTATGGCGCGAAGGACGCCGCGACCAATCCGTACATCGACAAGCTTCGCCGCGTGATCGACCTCAAGCCGGACGGCAGCTTTCGGCTCGACATGTCGTACTTCGTGTACGAGCATGCCGACCGCATGCCATCGAAGAAGCTCTGGGATTTGCTCGGAGGTCCGCCGCGCCATCCCGACGAACCGGTCACGGAGCGTCACGAGCTGATCGCGGCGGCGGTGCAGGTGATCACCGAAGAGGCGATGTTCGCGATGCTTCGCCACTTGCGCGCGCGCACGAGCCTGGACAACGTGGTGCTGTCCGGAGGCGTGGCGCTGAACAGCGTGGCCAACGGCAAGATCCTTTCGGAGACCGGTTTCAGGGACGTGTGGATCCAGCCGGCGGCGGGCGACGCAGGATCGAGCATCGGGGCGGCGCTATACCTGCATCACGCGATCAACGGCGCGCCGCGTGACGTTCGAAAGCCTTCGATGCCGGGCGCGCGCCTCGGTCCTTCGTTCCCTTCCGACGCAGTCGGTGCGTTCCTGCGGGAGCGGAACATCGTCCACCATCGATTCGCCTCGCGCGACGATGTCGTTTCGGAAACGGCGCGCCTCATCAGCGAAGGCAAGGTCGTGGGCTGGTTCCAGGGCCGCATGGAATGGGGCCCGCGCGCGCTGGGAGGGCGAAGCATCCTCGCCGATCCCTGCGATCCCTCCATGCGCGACACGCTCAACCTGAAGGTGAAGCACCGCGAGGCCTTCCGCCCCTTCGCGCCGTCGGTGTGCGCCGAGGACGCTTCGACGTACTTCGAGTGCGACGAGCCTCTGCCGCTACCGGCGGACTACATGTTGATGGTGTATCCGGTGCGTCCTGAATTCAGGACGAAGCTCCCGGCGGTGACGCACGTGGACGGCACGGGTCGCCTGCAGACGGTGCGCCGCGAGACGGATCCGCTCTATCACGCCCTCATCAAGGCGGTGGGGGAGCGCACGGGGATTCCGATGGTGGTGAACACGTCCTTCAACGTGCGGGGGGAACCCTTGGTGTGCACGCCGCAGGACGCCTACCGGTGCATGATGGGGACGGGGATCGACTGTTTGGTGATGGAGGATTTCCTGATCTGGCGGCACGAAAACCCCGGGGACAGGTGGGACTCGGAGGCGACGGCGAAGGATTAGAGGGGGCTGGTTGCTGGAGCCGTTTGTTTCGTGCCACTACCCAATACCCGCTACCGACTACCGACTACCTTTCAGGGCATTGATCCGAAGGAGTTTCCCATGGCCCGCCGCACCATCCTGCACGACATTTGGGGGTTTCTTCGCGTTCGCAAGGCCTGGTGGATGTTGCCGGCCATCGTGGTGCTTTTCCTGATGGGGATTCTGGTCGTGGCCTCGCAGGTTCCTTACCTGGCGCCGTTCGTGTACGCGTTGTTTTAGCCCCGGCCGAATGGAAGTCCTCAACGCCCTCATCCTCCGCCATATCCGCGCCCTCGAGATGACGGGCGTCCTCATGCGCATCTTCAGCTTCAGTCTCGTCAGCTGGCTCGGCCCCGCCTCGCCCTTTATGTTCGTCTGGGTCTTCAACACCCTCGACGCCATCCTGCTCTCCTGGTGCGCCGCGCTCAAGCGCGACGCCGCCTACACCGTGCTCAACGTCTTCTGGATCCTCGTCGGGATCGTCGGCATCCTCCGCGCCGGAGGCCTGATCGGTTGAAGCGCACGCACACGCCCCGGCTGATTGCGACAGGCCGGCGAAGGCCCGCCCCAGCCCGGCCCCCGGCGAAGGCCCCACCGCAACGAACCCCCGCCTGATTTTCCCTTTATGTCGTTTTTCGGGGATATTGTCGCGTAAAAAACGCGATCCCGTGGCGAAAAAGCACCAAGCGCGGTAGATTCGGGAATCGATTATCCCGTGAGGAGCCGTTCATGCGTCGAATCGCCGCCATTTCCGGAAAAAATCACCCCCGCCTCGTCGCGAGCGCGCTGGCCCTCGCGATGGCCGCCGCCCCGGCTTTCTCGCAAATCGCCCCCGGACAAACCAATGGCGCGATGAATCACAACGACGCCCGCGTGCATCCCGGGTTCACGATGGCCAACCTCATCCCTCCCGGCGCTCCGGCCAACTGGCCGCGCGTGAGCGGCCTGGACTTCCTTCCCAACGGCGACCTCGTGGTCTCGACCTGGGACGGCTTCGGAAACGCCGCGGGCACCACCCGGCCCGGCCGCGTTTACATCTTCAAGAAGGTCACCACCGGCGACTCGGCGCAGGTGACCTACACGCAGCTGGGGACGAACGACATGAACGAACCGCTCGGCCTCAAGGTCGAGGGCGGGGAGATCTACATCATCGAGAAGGATTCGCTGGTCCACCTGGTGGACGCGAACAAGGACCAGGTGCTCGACTCCAAGGCGAAGGTCGCGGGCGGCTGGACGCGCTACCTCTCCGACAACAGCGGCAGGGACCTTTCCTTCGCCCACGGCCTGGTGCGGCTGCCCGCGCCCGACAACCGTTTCATCATCGGCCTCGCCACGCGCTGGAACGAAGGCTCGAACGCCTACAACAACGGCCCCACCGCCTCCACGCCCGAGAAGGGCTGCATCCTCGGCATGAGCCTCGGCTCCTCCGCCATCGACACCATCGCCTGCGGCATCCGCAGCCCCGACGGCATCGTGCTGGGGCCCGAGGACGGGATCTTCGTGACCGACAACCACGGCCACTACGTGCCCGCCTCCAAGATGGTGCACGTCAAGCAGGGCCGCTTCTTCAACGTGCGGAAGAGCCAGCCCAGCCCCTTCGAGAACGCTCCCGTGACGCCGCCCGTGCTGTGGCTGCCCCATGGCAACAACATCAGCAACATCTCCGTCTCCCCGACGCAGCCCGTCTTCGTGCGCCACGGCGTCTTCCGCGGGCAGATGATCAACGGCGACAACAACTTCGGGACGCTGCAGCGCTACTTCCTCGAGAAGGTGAACGGCGAGTTCCAGGGCGCGGTGTTTCGCTTCTCCGGCGGGCTCCGCGCCGCCGCGCACCGCATCGTCACGGGGCCCGACAGCGCGCTCTACGTGGGCGGCATCGGCGCCACCGGCGCGCAATGGGGCGGCTGGGCATGGAACAGCGGCGGCGTGCGGCAGCACGGCCTGCAGCGGATGAAGGAGACGGGCGAGCCGTTCTTCGACGTGCTGGCGGTGCGCTCCACCGGCGCCACGACGTTCGAGATCGACTTCACCGAACCCGTCGTCTCGGCCACGACCGCGAACTTCCCGCAGGCGCAGCAATGGGGCTACACTCCCGTGCTGGCCTACGGATCGGGAAAGGGAACCACCCAGAATCTCACGGTGCAATCGGTGGCGCTCAGCACCGACAAGAAGACGATCACGCTGACGATCCCGGGCCTGACCCAGGGCAACGTGGTGTATCTCCGGTGGTCCGGGCTCCAGTCGGAATCCGGCCGTCCGCTCTGGACGGACCGGACCTGGTACACGCTGAACGCCTTCGGGCCCGGCGAGCCGGTGGCCGTGCGGCCCGCTCCCTCCGAACGGAACAGCCTTTTCGGCGCGCGGGCGCTGGCCGATCGCCGCATCGCGTTCGATCTCGCGGCCGATGGCGTGCGCACCGCGATGGAAATCCGGGATTCCCAAGGGCGTCTGCTTGAAACGGTCCGGCCCGGAGATGGCGCGGGGGTGAGGACTTCCTCGCGCGCCTATCGTCCGGGTATTTACTTCATCACGGCCGGTTCCGGCGCGCATCGCGTCGCGCGCCGCGTCACGGTTTTCTAGGAGGCGAAAGCGCATGGCTCGGACCCACTCTTTTCCCGCCGCCGTCTTCGCGGGGGCGCTCACGGCCGCCCTCGCCTTCCCCGCGCAGGCGCAGCTCGTTCCCGGCGTGAACCTGCCCCAGCCCGACAGCGCGGGTTGGATCAAGATCTTCCGCGGCATCCAGGACACGGGAAACTTCTACCGCTTCATGGGCTCCAGCCGCGTGGTGCCCGCGCAGAACAGGCAGCACTTCCTCGGGGCGAATCCCGCCAACCCCAGTGCGCCGTTCACGGTCCTGGCGGGCGACACGATCCGCTCGAGCGGAACCCCCAACGGCCATCTCATCTTCAAGCAACCGCTCTCGCACCACCGGGTGCGCTTCCAGATGAAGTGGCCGGGGAGCATCGGCAACGCGGGCCTGCTCATGAAAGTGCAGGAGAACGACACGGCGCAAAGCCAGGGGTTTCCCCGCTCGGTGGAGTGCCAGGGCGACCCCAACCAAGGGCTGGGCCAGATCTGGGCCTTGGGCAGCATCCGGCAAGGAAATTCGATGGTCAACGGGGGAACTTGGGTTACGCTCCGCGGCCGCACCATCACGCACCCGGCGGGTTGGTGCACCAGCGGCCAGCAGGCGGCGCGTTACGATTCCACCGAGTCCGAAATCCATTGGGGCGGCGGGGGGGATCCCTGCGGGAATCTCATCGTCGGGGGGCCGGGTTGGCAGCAGCCGCGTCCTCCGGCCTTGCATACGGGCAGCGCGTGGCGCACCAACACCGACTGGGTGACGGTGGAGGTCGAGACCCGCGGGAAGGACACCACGATCCATTACGTCGAGGGGCAGATCGTGATGAAGTACCACAGCCCCCGCATCGCGCCCCGGACCAAGCAGGATTCGGTGATCAAGTACCTGGAGTCGGGCCTGATGGCGTGGCAGTCCGAAGGATCGAACGTGTACTACCGGAACATGGAGATCAAGCTTTTTCCCGAGGATCCGCTGTACGAGCACCTTTATCCCACCTCGGTGCGGGGCGAGGCGGCGGCGCGCAAGGCCCTGCCGCGCGCGCGGGTGCGCTTCGAGAACGGGTTCCCGGTGGCGGTGACGCCGGCGGGCGAGGCGCGCACCCTGACGGGACGCGCGCTGCGCTGAGGAGGGCTATCGCACCGTCGCGCCGTCGGGCGCGGCGGCGGTGACCGGGCCCTTCGCGGTCGCGAGCGGCTTGCCGCCGTCCTTGTCGTAGTTCACGACTCCGCCTCTCACGACCAAGGCGACCTTGTCGAAATCCTTGATCGTGATCTGCGCCTTGGGCGCGCGCTCGATTCCGGCCGCGGATACGGGATCGCCGGGGTGTGAGTTTTCAGGTAGCGCCAGGACCAAGGAGGGCGAATGGGATTCGCCCTTGCCACCCGGGTCCGCGGCCAGCAACATTCCGTGGCTCTCGATGCCTCGCAGCTTGGCGGGCTTGAGGTTGGCCACGAGGACGGCCATGCGGCCGGTGATTTCTTCCTTCGTGAGGTGCTTGCGCAGGCCCGCGCACACGGTGCGCGGTTCGCTCTCGCCCGCGTCCACTTTGAGGACATAGAGCGCTTCGGCGTCCGGGTGATCCTCGGCGGAGAGGATTTTCACGGCACGGAGGTCGATGACGGAGAAGGGATCGGTCGCCTCGGTACTTCCGCCAGAGGCGGACACTCGGCGACCGCTACTGCCGTTCGTCTCCGCTTTCTTCACTTCGATGCGAGGGAAGAGGGGAGGGATGGGTTTCAGGGAGAAGGATCCGGAATTTCTCCAGTCGAGATGCTTACGGCTTTCCTCATACGTGAAGCCGAGCGCTGCGAGGGCTTCATCCATCTTCCCCGGCATGACGGGGTGGAGGAGGGTGAAGCCGATGCGCAAAGCCTCGGCGGCGTGCCAGAGGACGACCTTGAGCTGTTCCTTTTGGGAATCCGTACCTTTGGCGAGTTTCCAAGGGGTGGTGGCTTCGAAATACTTGTTTACTTCCCGGAAAATTCTGAGAGTGTCATCAAGGAATCCGTGCGTTCTCCAATAGTTGACCTTCCCATAAGAATCCGGCATTAGATCATTGTTGATCTTCGAGGGGGCGACAAGTGCCGGCGTTGCAACTTTTAAATCATTTTCGCTCGCCTCGTAATTTTCGGGCAGAGATGGAAGATTGGATCCCAATCCTTCCCCCAACTTCAGCACCCGGCTGAGTCCGTTCCCCACGTCGTTCGCCAAGTCCGCGTTGACCGCGTTCACGAACGCATCTTCGGTGAACGAAGCATCCTGCCCCACCACCATCGCGCGGATGAGGAAGAAGCGGAAGGCATCGACCCCGTACTTGTCCTTCATCGCCAGCGGGCTCACCACGTTCCCCGTGGTCTTGCTCATGCGCGCGTTGTCCACCAGCCACCATCCGTGCGCGAGGATCTGCTTCGGCAGCGGCAAGTCGAGCGCCCGCAGGATCGTCGGCCAGTACACCGCGTGTGTCGTGAGGATGTCCTTGCCGATCAGGTGCAAGTCGGCGGGCCAGTCGGGAGCGTTCGGGCCGTCCGGTCTTCCTTGTTTCGTCGCCGTCACATAATTCAGAAGCGCGTCCACCCAGACGTAGGACACGTACGCGTCGTCGCCGAAGGGGAGGGGAACGCCCCAGGCGAGGCGCGACTTGGGGCGGCTGATGCACAAGTCCTTGAGCGGCTGGCGCAAGAACCCGAGCACTTCGTTCTTGCGAAATTCCGGCTGGATGAAACCGGGATTCTTCTCGATGTGGTCGATCAACCATTGCTGATAGTTCGACATCCGGAAGAAGTAGTTGCGTTCGGTGATCCATTCCACGGGGCGTCCGCTGATGGGATCCTTGCCGTCAACGAGTTCGTCCTCGCCGAAGAAGCGCTCCTCCGTCGTCGAGTACCAGCCCGAATATTCCTCGGGATAGATGAGCCCCTTCGCGTCCAGTTCGCGGAATTTCTCCTGCACGAAGGCCACGTGATCGGGTTCGGTCGTCCGGATGAAGCGGTCGTAGCCGATCTCCAGTTCCTTCCACGCGTCCTTGAACCTTTGTGCGTAGCCATCGCAGTAGGCGCGTAGCGCCGCCGTGTCGTTCGGATCGATGCCGCGCTTCGCCGCGGCCTGCTGCACCTTCTGCCCGTGCTCGTCCGTTCCCGTCAGGAAGTACGTCTCCTGCCCGAACAGCCGCTTGTAACGCGCCAGCACGTCGGCCAGGATCGTGGTGTACGCGTGGCCGATGTGCGGCGCGTCGTTGACGTAGTAGATGGGCGTGGTGACGTAGAAGGGGCGGGACATGGGGATCAAATGTAAAAGGGTTGGAGCGTGGTGGGGGGTGGTGGGAGGTAAGGGCGAGCCATGGCTCGCCCTTACGAAGACTTGTCGTCCAATCCCACCACATCCCCCACCACGATCAACGCCGGCGAATCGAATCCCGCCTTCGCCGCCTCCTCGCGAAGCGTCGAGAGCGTCGCGCGGAGGATGCGCTGGGAGGGAAGGCTTCCGTCCTGGATCACCGCTGCGGGGGTCGAGGGTGCGTAGCCCGTGGCCAGGAGGCGGGGATAAATCTCCTCGAACTTGTACAGCGCCATCAGGAGCACCAACGTGTCCGCCTTGGGAAAGCTCTCGTTCACCGCGTGCCCGGCGACTCCGGAGGCCACGGCGAAGGATCGCGCCACGCCGCGATGCGTGAGCGGAATGCCCGCCAAGGCGGGCACCGCGACCGACGAGGTCACTCCCGGCAGCACGCGCCAGGGAATCCCCGCGGCTTCGAGCGCCAAGGCCTCCTCGTAGCCGCGCCCGAAGACGAAGGGGTCGCCGCCCTTGAGGCGCGCCACGCGCTTGCCCGCGCGGGCGTATTCGATGAGCAGCGAATTGATGCGCTCCTGCCGCTCCGACTCGAAATGCCCGCGCTTTTCCACCGGCACGCGCTCGCAGGTTTCAGGCACGAGCTCCAGAACCGCCTGCGAGGCGAGGCGGTCGTAGAGCACCACCTCGGCGCTTTTCAGGGCCTCGGCGGCGCCCAAGGTCAGCAGCGAGGGATCGCCGGGCCCGGCGCCGATCAACAGGACGGGGTGGACGGCGGCGGTGGATGGATCCCGCACGGATGACGCATGCGTCATCCCCGCGGATTCCACCATCGCCCCCACCGCCGCCGTGCCGCCCTCGCGCGCGGCCTGGGCCAACGATTCGAAAGGCAATGAATCCGGCGATTCCATTTTGCCGCGATGCAAGGCGAGGATCTCCGCCAATTCTCCCCACTCCTCGCCCAGCACCGAGGAGAGCTTGCGCTTGAGGTGGCGCGTGAGCGCCGGCACGAGACCCGAGGTGCTCACCGACACCGTGACGGGACCCCGTCTCAGCACTCCGGGCACGATGAACGTGCCCTCTTTCGCCTTGTCGGCGCGGTTGCAGGGAATGTCGGCCGCGGCGCTGGCCGCGGCCACCGCGCCGTTAACCTCGGGGCTGTCGGTGCAGGCGAAGACGAGCTTGTGGCCGCGGACGTCGGCAGGATCGAAGGTCCGCTTTTCCCACTCAAGCCCCGGCACGAGGCGCTGCGCGGCGGCGCACAATTCGGGGGCCACCAGGGTCACCCGCGCGCCGCAGGCCAAAAGCTCCGGCAGCTTGCGCGCGGCCACGGGACCGCCGCCCACCATCAGGACGGGTTGGCCGCGCAGGTCGATTTCGAGGGGGTAGTAGCGGGGGGCGGGCATCCGCCAAAATTTAGGATGACGCATGCGTCATCCGTGCGGAAAAACGCCGCCCCCCGCAGGGATGACGCATGCGTCATCCCCTCGATTACAGGTTCGCCAAGATCGCGTCCCCCATGCCCTTCGTGTCCACCACTGTGCAGCCGGCCGATTGAATGTCGCCCGTGCGGATGCCGGAGGTCACGGTCTTTTCGACCGCAGCTTCGATGGCCTTGGCCGCGTCGTCGCGCCCGAAGGCGTAGCGAAGCATCAGCGCCGCCGAGAGGATTTGCGCGATGGGATTGGCGATGCCCTTGCCCGCGATGTCGGGGGCCGAGCCCCCGGCGGGCTCGAACAGTCCGAAGGCGCCGCCCTGAGCCTGTCGAAGGGATCCTTCGGCCAGGCTCGCCGAGGCCAAAAGGCCCATCGAGCCCGTGAGCATGGCGCACTCGTCGGAAAGGATGTCGCCGAACATGTTGCCGCACAGCATCACGTCGAACTGGTGCGGGTTCTTGAGCAGCTGCATGGCCGCGTTGTCGACGTACATGTGCGAGAGCTCCACGTCGGGATAGTCCTTGGCCACCCCGGTCACCACCTCGCGCCACAGCACCATGCTGGTGAGCACGTTGGCCTTGTCGATGGAAGTCACGTGCTTGCGGCGCAGGCGGGCCGCGTCGAAGGCCTGGCGCGCGATGCGCTCGATCTCGCCGCGCGTGTATTCCTTGGTGTCCCACGCGCGCTCCGAGGCGCCCGATCCCTCGCGCCCCTTGCTGTCCGGACGCTTGGCGAAGTAAATGCCGCCCGTCAACTCGCGCACGCACAGGATGTCGAAGCCGTCGCCCACGATGTCGGGGCGCAGCGGACAGGCTGCGGCCAGGGCCTTGTACACCTTGGCCGGGCGGAAGTTGCAAAACAGGTTGAAGTGCTTGCGCAGCGGCAAAAGGGCCGCGCGTTCGGGCTGCAGGGCGGGGGGGAGGTTTTCCCACTTGGGGCCGCCCACCGAGCCGAACAGGATCGCCTGGGCGTCTTCGCAAACCTTCAGCGTCGACTTCGGCAGCGCTTCGCCATGATTGTCGATGGCGATGCCGCCGACGTCCGCGCGCGCCAGATCTACGCCGAATCCGAATTTCTCCGCCGTTGCGGCGAGCACGCGCTCCGCTTGGGCCATGACCTCGGGACCGATGCCGTCACCGGCGAGCACTGCGATGCGGTAAGTTTGCGCGGTCTGCGGACTGTTCATGGGATTTTTCCGTTTTGCGGGGTGTCTTGGGGATGGAAATGTCGCAAAAACAGGGGGCGGATTGTAGGGGCTGTTCGTTGCCCGGGGAGGGGTTTCGTACAAGAAGGCAAGGGCGGGAAGGCGGGAGGGGAAGAAGCGTGGATCGTGAATCGTGGATCGTGGATCGCAAACACGAAAACGCTCCACGGAGCACGATTCACGATTCACCGCTCACGACTCTTACCTCTTTTCCTTTCCGCTCCCTTGCCTCCTCCCCTCCCATATTCCCAGCACCCCTCCCAGGAGCAGCACGACCGCCACGAGGCTGAAGGCGAGGCCGATGAGCGCAGTCACGCCGAGCGTGTAGAGACCATGGTGGCCCGAGAAGGTCATCGGCACGAAGGCGGCCGCTGCGATGACCGTGGCCACCAGCGCCGTCCGTCCCGCTCGCCGGATCACGAGCGGCAGCGATCCGCGACCCTCCTCCTCGTAGCGGTGATGGAATACCAGCGCGTGCAGGGTGGCGTAGGCCAGCGCGACTGGAAAGGCGATGAGGTTGTAGGGGTTGACCTTGATCCCCAGCCACTTGGTCGCGCCGAGAGTCCAGAGGAGGGTCGCGAGCACGGGCAGGAAGAGCACGACCGCTCCCCGGAACGAGCCGACGGCGAGGCGGATCACGAGCAGGATCGCCGCCAGGCCGTAGAGCATGGCGCGCCGCGTGTCGGGAAGCATGCGCGTCACGAGGTCGCCGTAGACCACGGGCCATCCGCCCGCGTGCCACGTCGAGCCGTCCGCCAAGGTCACCCTGCTGACGGCGCGGCCGAATCGCAGCAAGTCGGTCTCGCCGTCGGCGTTGCGGGCGGGAAAGGCGTAGGTGAACACGCCGCCGCGCGCGTCGCGGTTTTCTCCCGCGAAGCCCGTGAACTTGCGCCGGTACGATTCGGGCAGGTCCTCAATGGTGAGGCGGCGCTCCGGCCAACTCCGCGTCAGCTCGATGAGGCTTGCCCGCAGCGGCTCGCGGGCGCGCCGGATCACCTCCGGCGTGATGCTTCCGCGCAGGCGGGCGATGATCTCCAGCTTTTCGGCCTGGTCGGCGGGCAGGAGGTCCTTCAGGGTCGTCACGTCGCCGACGGGACCGTTCGGGTCGGCTCCTTGCGCAAGGCGCAAGGTCTCCGCGATCCGCAGCGCCGTGTTCGCGTCCGGGGCGAGGAAGACGGCGGGCGTCGGCAAATCCTCGCCCGCAGAGCGGAGCAGGCTGTCGGCGCGCGCGCTGGCGTCCTTGCGGAAACCGAGCGCGTCGAAGTCGTGCAGGAACCGCCATTGCGGGCCGTGCCGCAGCAGGCCCGCCGTGAGCAAGGTCGCCAGCGCGACGAACAGCCATGCGTAGCGAAACGGGGGCCTTGATGCGTCCCCCGCCGCGGTGTTGTAGAGCCGGTCGCCCCCGGGGTTCAGCCAGCCGCTCGGCTCCACCAGCCGAAGCAGGCTGGGAAAAACGGCCAACACGGCCACGAGCGTGCACACCATGCCGATGCCGGCCACCATGCCGAAGTCGGCCAGCGCCTTGAACCCGGTGGCCCGGAAGGTGAGGAAGGCCAGCGCCACGGTGAGCAGGCCCGCCGCCAAGGCCGGGCCGGTCTCCAGCGTGATGGTCTCGAAGGCCGTCGCGGCGTGGAGCCCCTTGCGTCGTTCCTCCGAGTAGCGGGCGAGAAGATGCACGGCCCCGCTGAGCCCGAGGCCGATCAGCAACAGGCTGAGCGGCGCCGTGACGATCCCCAGGGGTCCCAGCCACCATTGCGTGAGGGCCGCCGTCCAGACCGCGGCCATGGCCGCGGGAACCAGCGCCAGCAACGCGCCCATGGGAAACCGGACGAAGTTCAGGATCAGCAGGATTCCCGAAAGCGCCAAGGCGAGGCGCGTGGTGCCGAGCACCCTGCTGAACAGGCGGCCCTCGTTCTGGATCGTGCGCACCACGTCCCCGGTGTAGAGGATTTCCGGGCCGCCGGGCTCCCCGCCCGCCGCGGCGTTCGCGGCATCCTGGACCTCGGACAGGAAGCCGCGGCAGGCATGCACGTCGGTGACGTCGAATGCGGGGTAGATGCGCACCGCCAGCACGGTGGAATCGGCGGATCCGATCAGGTCCTTGAGCCGCCCGAAATATTTCGCCTCCAGGTCCTCGAAACCCTCGGCGGCCGGGGAGGCTTCCCGCTCGTCGCGCTCGCCCGGGTCGAGCAGGTCGGTGAGCAGCGGATTGCGCGCCGGCCGCCTCAACCAGAAGTCCGAGCCCACCCGCCGCTCCACCTCGCGCAGGTCGTCGAGCGATATATAAAGCAGTTTGTGACGTCTATAAAAATCAGCCTCGGTGCGGTGCTCCAGGAAATTGACGCTCGGGTGATCGCGGAGGGCGCGGGCCAAGGCCTCCGCCGCGCCCGCGTTGCGCGCCGGGTCGTCCGAACGGAACACGACCGCGAGGTGGCCCGCGCTGCCGAACCTGCGGCCGAAGTCGTCCCACGCCCGCACGCTTTCCCACTCTCCGGGCAAAAGCTCCGCCCCCGAGGCGCGCACCTCGAAGCTGCGCAACGAAAGCGCCGCCGGGATCGTGGCCGCCACGGCCGCCGCCAGCAGCCATCCCGGCTTGCGCTGCAGCAGGTGGAACAGCTTGCAAAGGGCGGTGAACACGGACGAAAGTTACGAATTACGAATTACGAGTTACGAATCGGGGAATAGCGATCCAGGCCTGAGTATCGGGAGATAAGGGTGGCGGAGATCCGGGGCCGGTGTGAAACCCTCCTCAAGGCGTCTCTTCGGTGCCGGCGCCAGTTCGCTCGCGCTCAATTCGTAACTCGTAATTCGTAATTCGTAATTTTCCAGCGTGAAGCCTCCGAAGAACCTTCGTCGCTCCATCCACGTCTTCGACCTCGATGACACCTTGATCCGGACGGCGGCGAAGGTGCGGGTGATCGGCGCCGACGGCGCCGAGGCGAGGGCCTTGACCCCGGCGGAGTTCACGACGCACGCGCTCGCCGAGGGCGAGCGTTTCGACTTCCGCGACTTCGGGAACGTCGCGATCCTCGCCAAGGGCGAGCCTGTCGGCTACACTCGGGCCATCATCGAGGCCATCATCCGCAACGGGACCCGCAGCGATTTCGCCATCCTCACCGCGCGCGGCGACAAGCGCCTGCACGCGCCCTTCCTCATCCGCCTGTTCCGGGGGCTGTATGGCATCACCCTGCGCAACTCCCTCGTCTTCAACCTCTCCGACGAGCGGTTCCTCAGGCACAAGGACGCGCTGGAACTGCCCGAGGCGCTGCGGGGCGCCCTCTCGGAGCGCACCTTCTCGAAGCTCACGGTGCCCGAGCGCAAGGCGCTCGTCATCGGCCAGGACCTCGCGGCTCGCGGCTACAACGACATCTCGCTCTATGACGACAGCCGCGAGAACCTCGAGGCCTTCAAGGTCGTCCACAAGGCCTTTCCGGCGGTCACCTATCGCCCCAAGTTCATCGACCCCGCGTGGCGGGTCCGCCTCCAGGAGTTCCGCGACTCCGGAAGGCCGCGCAAGCCGCTCACCAGCGGCAAGGCTTCCGCCCTCATCCTGCTGCAGCATCATTCCCGTTACGGAGAAAACCCCGAGGCAGGCCTTCGCGCCTTGCAGGAGCGCGGATCCGTGGGGCTGGAGGGCGATCTCCGCCTGACGCACTCCGAGGGCAAGTACGCGCTCGAACGCCGAGGCTGAGGCGGCGATCCTTCCGCCCCCTTGCCGGGCTTCACGGGCGCACCCATGAAAAAAGCCCCTTCCCGAAGGAAGAGGCTTTTGACTGGAAATTCCCTCCGGGGAATCAGGCCGGGTCGGTGCAGACGGCGGCTTCGTAGCCGTCCGGATAGGGCGAGAGCGTATCGCGCACGGCCTTCACTTCCCAAACGGCCAGGCTGTCCTGCGCGATCTGGGTGTCGGTGCGCGCGGTCATGGTGCACTCGCCGTTGGTGTTGCAGTTGGTGGGAATGGAATCGTTCAGGACCGTGCGCACGTAGGTCAGGATCGAGGCGATCTTGAAGTTGCTCTGCGCGACCTCGTCGTTTCCTCCGCCGGGGGGCATGCCGCCGCCCGTGACGCATTGGCCGTTCACCACGACGGTGTCCATGTTTCCGCGGATCAGGATCGAGATCACGCGCTCGCGCATGTTCATGAGGAAATCGGAGTTTCCGACCCGCGGGCCGCGTCCGCCCTCGCCCATGGCACCGTGGCAACCGGAGCAGTTGTCGGTGAACAGCACGTCGCCGCTGTCGCGGAGCATGGCGCGGTGCGCGGTACCCACGGTCAGCGTGAAGCTGTTGCTCTCGACGACCGCGCCGTTCGAGCCGACGGCGAGCGCCTTGTACGTGGAGCCGTTTTCGGTGGCCGGCACGTTGGAGAGGGTGAGCGTCGCCGTGGTCTGGCCCGCCAAGGTGTCGCTGGTTCCCTTGACCCACTTGTAGGAGGAGGCGTTCGTCGCCGCGACGGTCATGACGAGGTGGGTGCCCTCGACCAGCGAGGTGTCCCTCGGCTGTTGCGTGATGACGGGGCCCTTGTCTCCGTTCGAGGAGGTGGTGTTGCAGCCGACGATCGCGGCCAGGACGAGGGCGGAAACTCCGGGAACGAGGATTCCGCGAATCAGCTTCTTGTTCGCTTGGTGGGTCATGTTCTCTCCTTTTCCGTATGCGCGTGGAACCGGGCGAAGCGTCGCCCAGCCCAGGTGGGGGTAAACTAGAATGGGAGCCCCCGGAAGGCAAGGGCCTCGCCTCGGCGTTTTATCTTTGGGGATCCCATGAACTCCTATCGCTCCGAACTCGATTTCGCCTTGTCCCTGGCCGACGAAAGCCGTCGGATTCTACGGGAGTTTTTCGGATCCGGCCTCAAGGTCGAATGGAAGGGGGACAACACCCCCGTGACCCTTGCTGATCGTTCGGTGGAGGAGGCCTTGCGGGGGCGCATGCTCCGGGAAACGCCGGGTTACGGAATCCGGGGCGAGGAATTCGGCCGCGAGACGGGCTCGAGCGGCCGGGAGTGGGTCATCGACCCTCTCGACGGGACCAAGGCCTTCATCCATGGCGTGCCCTTGTTCGGAACCTTGATCGCCTTGCTCGACGGCGGCATTCCGGTGCTCGGTTTGATCGATTTGCCGATCCTGGGCGAAAGGGTGTGGGCCACCCGCGGCGGGGGGGCCTTTCGCAACGGAGGGCCTTGCCGGGTCTCCGCGGTCTCACGGATCGACGAGGCCTTGCTGCTCGACGGGAGCATCACCACGATGGAGCGGCTGGGGCATGGGCCGGCCTGGGCCGGCCTTCGCGCCCGCGCGCGGTTGCATCGCGGATGGGGTGATTGCTACGGACACTTCCTGGTGGCGACGGGAGCGGCGGAAGTCATGGCGGATCCCGTCGTGGAGGCCTGGGACATCGCGCCCATGGCGGTGATCCTGCCCGAGGCGGGGGGGCGTTGCACGGCCTTTTCCGGCGGCGACGGCGTGGCGGAAAGGACGGGACTTTCGAGCAACGGATTACTGCACGACGAAGTGCTGAACGCCTTGCGGTCCAAGCCTGCCTGAGTTGCTTCCCGTCTCCCGACTCCCGACTCCCGACACCCGTCTCCCGAC
>CBFGVC010000012.1:0-24481 GCA_965652255.1 uncultured Fibrobacteria bacterium
CAATCGCTGCGCGCGGCCAACGCCGAGCTCGAGGCGCGCATCGCGGAGCAGCGCCAGGCCGAGGTCGCGCGCGAGGAATCCGAGCGGCAACTCTTCCTCGCCCAGAAAATGGAGGCCATGGGCGTGCTCGCAAGCGGCATGGCCCATGACTTCAACAACATCCTCACGGTGATCCTGCTGAACGCCGAGGAAGCCGAGGCGGCGGCCACGCCCGATCCCGCGCTGCGGCGCAACATCGCCGAGATCCGGAAATCGGGAGAACGCGCCGCGGGGCTCATCCGGCAAATCATGGCCTTCGGGCGAAACGAACCGGGCGAACGTCGCCCTGTCACCGCGCACGAGGTGATCGAGGAAACCGCCCAGGTGCTGCAACCCATTCTACCCGCCTCCATCACCCTGTCCACGGATGCCGACCCGGGGCTTCCGGAGGCCCTGGCCGACGCCGGCCAACTGCGACAGGTCCTGCTGAACCTGGCCAACAACGCCCTGCATGCGATGGAGGGGGCGCCGGGAAGGCTGGAGATCCGGGCGGACTCCGTCGAAGGGACGCACGAGGCGCTTCCGGCGACGTTGGCGCCGGGGCGCTACATCCGGATCATAGTGAAGGACACGGGCCGGGGAATCGACGCGGACACGACGAAACGGATCTTCGATCCTTTTTTCACGACCAAACCTCCCGGAAAGGGAACGGGCCTGGGCCTCTCCGTCGTCCATGGAATCATGAAACTGCACGGAGGCGCCGTGACGGTGCGGAGCGAACCCGGCAAAGGAACCGAATTCAGGTTGTACCTGCCCGTGGGAAACCGGAAATCGGAAACCTGAGGCGGGAATGATGGAATGATGAGTGATGAAGTGATAGCACCCACGGCGATCCGACCGAATCCAAGGCGACCCCGGGGCCGACAACCCGGGTAACCTCCCCCTTTTCATCATTCCATCATTCCATCTGTCATCATTCTTATCTTCCTCCCCCATGACCGACCCCCTCTCCCCCGAGTACGACTTCCTCGTCATCGGCGCCGGGCCCGCCGGGCTCCTCGCCGCGCTGACCTTGGCGAAGGCGCCCGGCTCGCGCAGCATCGCCCTGGTCGATAAGCGCGACCCTTGGCGCGAGCCCGTCTCCTGCGCCGAGGCCGTGCACCGCGGGCGGCTGGAATCGCTGGTGCCCGCCGTGGAACCGGCCTGGGTGCGCGGTCCCGTCGACGGCGCCATCTTCGTCGCCCCCGACGGGACCGAGATCCGCTTCGAACAAAAAGGCAGCGGCTACCTCATCGACCGCGCCCTCATGCACAAGCGTCTCGCCGAGCAATGCCGGGAAAACGGCGTGCATTGCAACTTCCGGGTACGCGTGAAGCACGTCTCGAGGCTTGAGAACGGCCGTCGGGTCGCCACTTGCGAAACGACGGACGGCAGCCTCTTCCTTTCGGCGCGGGTCGTGATCGACTGCAGCGGTCCCGGCGCGGGATTCGGCGCCGGGGAGGACATCACCCAAGGGGATTTCGATGTCGAGCCGGCGGTCTTCGCCTTGGTGAAGGGGCCGAAGTACCCCGTGAACTACATCCAGATGTTTTTCGGAACCAACTATGCGCCCGGAGGCTACGCGTGGCTGTTCCCGCGCGACGAAGCGGTCTCCAACGTGGGGTTGGTCGTCGGGCGGGATTTCGCCCGGGAAGCCCCGGCGCGACAGGCGCTCAAGACATTCATCGACAAGACCTATCCCGGGGCCGAAATCCTGACCTTCCAAGGCGGCGCCATTCCATGCGGATACCCCGACGCTCCCCTGGCCGTCGACAACCTGTACAAGGCCGGGGATGCCGCCAACATGGTGCATCCCCTGAGCCGGGCCGGGATCACCGAGTCGATGACGGGCGGCAAGCACGCCGCCTTGGCCGCGCTCAAGACGATCGACATGCCGGACGAAGCGGAGCGTCGCAAGGTCTACGCGGAATACAAGAAGGCTTGGGACGAGGATTACGGAAAGGCGCACCGCCGCATCGCGGGGATCAAGAAAGCCTTCAACAGGATCCCCGACGCCACCTTCGACAAAGCCGCCCGCGCCATCTCGAAGCTGCCCCCCGAGAAGCGAACCATGGGCCGTATCTTCTTCACGACGCTGTGGCAATCGCCCCTGCTGTTGTGGCAATTGAGAAGCTTGTTCTGGAAGAGGTAGGAGCGTAGCGCAAGGCCGGGGCCGCGCGCGGCCCCCGGGCCTCGACCCGCGCCCGCCGATTCAGGGGTACCGAGTCCGGCGCGAAACCCGCGCCATGCCCAACCCGGGAGGGCCGCATGCACCGTTTCCTGCTCGCCGCGGCCCAGCCCGTTTTTCTCGCCCGCGCGGCGGGGCTCCTCGCCTTCATCATCGGCGGCCTCACCTTGGTCGGCTGGGCCACCGGCACCGATGCCTTGATCCGGATTTTGCCCGGGCTCGCGCCGATGAAGCCCAACACGGGGCTGTGCTTCATGTTCTGCGGCCTGTCCCTCTGGTTGCACTGCATGGCGGAGGCGCCGAAGGCCATCGGCACGGCCCGCCTGCTCGCCGCAGCGCCTCTCCTGATCGGTTCCGTGACGATGCTGGAGCATTTCACGGCCTGGGCGCCGGGCCTCGATCTCTGGATGTTCGGCGATGCCCTGCGGGCCGACGGGCTCCCGAACCCCGGGCGCATGACGCATGCGGCGGCCCTCAACTTCACCTTGCTTGGCCTGGCGCTCGCCTTCCTGGATTTCGAGCCTTGGCGCGGGTTCCGGCCCGCGCAGCATGCCGCGCTGCTTTCATCGCTGATCGGGCTGATCGCCCTTCTGGGCTACGCCTACGGGGCACCGTCGCTCTACGGATTCTTCGCCTACTCGTCCATGGCCTTCCATACGGCCTTCGTTTTCACCTTCCTCGGCATCGGGGTGATGATGGCCCGCCCCGACAAGGCCTTGATGGGAGTGGTCACGAGCCCCCATGGGGGGGGAATCACGGCCCGCAGGGTGTTTCCGGCCGCGGTGCTGTTGCCCGCCGTCATCGGCTGGCTGCGCCTCAAGGGCGAGTTGGCCGGATGGTACGACATGCGCTTCGGGCTCACCCTTTTCGCCTCCGCCAACATCATCACCTTCGTGGTTCTTGTCTGGTTCAGCGCGCGCAGCCTGAACCGCATCGACGCCAAGCGGCGCCGCACCCATGAGGCGGCCATGGAGGGCGCGCGCGAGTTGCGCCGCGCCTACGAGCAATTGCGATCCGAAATCGCGGAGCACCGCCGGACCGAGGAAGCCCGCAAGAAGGCGGAAGGGCAACTGCACCACGCGCAAAAAATGGAGGCGCTGGGCACGCTGGCCGGCGGCATCGCGCACGACTTCAACAACATCCTCGCCGCGGTGTACCTGCATGCCGACCGGGCGCGCAAGCTGATCCCGGAGGATCATCCCGCCCGACGCAATGTCGACGAGATCTCGAGGGCTGGGACGCGGGCCGCCGAGCTGGTTCGCCGCATCATGACATTCAGCCGGCAGGGAGAGGTCAACCGGCAGCCCCTCCGGATCACGGAGGCCGTGAAGGATTCCCTCCACCTGCTGTCCCTGTCCATTCCGTCGCGCGTCGAGCTCCGCACCCGGTTCGCGGAGCCGCTGCCCGCCATCGCCGCCGACGCGACCCAGATCCACCAGATCCTCCTGAACCTTGGCGCCAACTCGCTCCATGCACTGGGCGACAAGGACGGGGCGCTGGAGGTGACGCTGGACGCCGTTCGCGTCACGCCGGAATCGGGTCACCTCGCGGGCCTCCTGCGCGAGGGACTGTACGTGCGCCTCGCCTTCGGCGACAACGGCTCGGGGATGGAGAAGGAAGTGCTCGACCGAATCTTCGATCCCTTCTTCACCACCAAGCCCGCCGGCATCGGCACCGGCCTGGGATTGCCCGTCGTTCACGGCATCATGAAACTGCACCAGGGCGCGATCACGGCGTACAGCGAGCCGGGCCGGGGAACGCGCTTCAACCTTTACTTCCCCGCCACGGAGGACGAGGAAGGACCCGAGCCCGCCGCGGTCGCCGCGGCGGCCCCGCGGGGAGCCGGTGAGCGCCTGCTCTGCGTGGACGACAACGCCGCGGTGCTCTCGGGCCTCGGGGACATGCTCGGGCATCTCGGCTACCGCGTCACGCTGCAGGATTCGCCCGAGGAGGCCTTGCGAATGTTGCGCGCATCGCCCGAGGATTTCGACCTTCTCCTCACCGACTTCGCGATGCCGGGGATGTCGGGACTGGAGCTTGCCCGCGCGGCCCTGGCCGCGCGGGCGGGGTTGCCGGTCGTGCTCGCGTCGGGATACCTGACGCCGGCCGACCAGGACGCCCTCCGCGACCTGGGCGTGCGCGAGATCCTGCTGAAGCCGAACGTGCTCGAGGAGCTGGCGGAGGCGGTCCGGCGCGCGCTCGATCGCGCGGGCGGCGGTCAGGGCGATTCGAAGGCCGCGGCCTCGCGCGCCTGAATTTCGTTGAGCTTGCGGTACAGCGTGCGCACGCCGATGCCCAGTTCTTCGGCGCTCTTGGCACGGTCGCCGTGGTTGTGGCGCAGCACCGTCTGGATCACCATCAGCTCGATGTCCTCGAGCTTCATGCCGCGGCGGAAGGCCACTTCGGAATTGTCCGCGGCGACCTGGCCGCTCAACTCGGGAGGCAGCGCCTTGGGGGTGATCTGCCCGCCGGTCGAAAGGATGACCGCGCGCTCGATGGCGTTTTCCAACTCGCGCAAGTTGCCGGGCCAAGGGTAGCGCTCCATGAGGCGCAGGGCCTCGTCGCTCACCGAAAGGTCGGGCCGGCCGTTCTTCTCCCCGTAGCGCGACAGGAAAAAGGCGATGTAGGCGGGCAGGTCGTCCATGCGCCGGCGAAGCGGGGGAATCACGAGCGGAATCACGTTGAGGCGGTAGAAGAGGTCCTCGCGAAAGGCGCCTTCGCCCACGAGCTTGCGCAGGTTCTTGTTGGTGGCCGCGACGATGCGCACATCGACCCGCCGCGCGTCTCCGCCCACGACGTTCACCTCCCCCTCCTGCAGGACGCGCAAAAGCTTCGCTTGCATGGCCAGGGGCAGCTCCCCGACCTCGTCGAGGAAAATCGTGCCCCCATCGGCCTCCTCGAAGCGTCCCCGGCGATCCTGGTGGGCCCCGGTGAAGGCCCCTTTCTTGTGGCCGAAAAGCTCCGATTCGATCAGGTTCTCGGGAATGGCCGCGCAGTTCACCGCCACGAACGGCTTGTCCGCGCGGAGTGAGTGGGCGACGATATAGCGCGCGAGCACCTCCTTGCCCGTGCCGGACTCTCCGAGCACGAGCACGGTGGCCTCGCTCGCGGCCGCCTGCGCCGCGCTTTCCAGCAACTCCCGGAACTCGGGATTCTTCCCCGTGGCGAACGGAGGAATCCGGCTCAGGCGCACCGCCCGGCGAAGGCGCACGTTTTCGTCCAGCAGGGCCGCCTTTTCCAGGGCTCGCAGGATGACGTTCTCGATCTCGGAGACGTTGAAAGGCTTCGAGATGAAATCGTAGGCGCCCTTTTTCATCGCGGCCACGGCGTCGTCGATGGAGCCGTGGCCCGAGATGACGATCACCTGGGTGCCCGGGGAGCTTTCACGCGCCTTCGCCAGGACCTGCAGGCCATCCATGCCGGGCATCCTGAGGTCGGTTACAAGCACCGGCGGCTTGGCCTCCGCCACCCGGGCCAGGGCTTCGAAGGGGTGGGCGAATGTTTCGGGCTGGTGCCCCAATTCGAGGACGATTTCCCCCAGCGGCTCCAGCACGGCGGGGTCATCATCGAGCAGGAAGACATTGCTTTTCATATTACGGCTAACATAACGCCGGACCTCCTGAAAATCACGTAACCTCCTGATTCTCTATGGAGTTTTATCAAGAATTTACCGCGCGGCCCGCATTCTCCCGCCTCTCCGCCCCCGCCCCCTTGACTGCCGAAACCGCTGCCACAGCTGCCTTTTTGGCCGACTGAAATATCGCCTCTCCGGCCAGGATGAGCGAATTCAGCGTGTTTCGGAATGGCACGCAGGTCGCGTTCTCCCTTCGGCAGGACCGACGCCATGAAGACCCCGAACACCACCCCGCTCCGCGTTGCCTCCTTGGCGCTGGCGATCCTGTGCGGATCCTTGGCCACGGGATGCCTGACCATGCCCGAGGTGAATTCCGAAGACAACCTCGGCCGGTTGGCGATCGAGATCAATCCCGCCGCCGTCTCCTCCTCTCGCGACCTGCCCCTCAAGGAAATGACGGTCACCTTGGCTTCGAGCATGGGCGACACCTTGCGCGACACCATTACCGCAGCGGGAAGCCGGCTCTCCAGGTTCCCCACCCGCCTGAACGCTCCCGAAGGATTCCGCATCGTCCATCCGGTGTACGCGCTGGATCCGGAGAAGGATTGGAGCGTCGAAGTGAGGACCCGCGACCACCGCGACTCCATCGTTCATCTCGGCTCGGCCCGCGTGGGAACTCTCGTCGCCGGAAGCCTTCGCAATGTCCCGATGCGCCTCGACGCCCGCTTCGCCGCCTATGAGGCCGCCTTTGCGTTGCCCGAGGATGCCCTGCGCCGCGGCCACCGCCTCCGCCGCGTCAGCGTCGACATCGACGGAGCCACGGCCTGCGAGGCGGACGCGGATGGACAGGCAGCCAGGCTGGTTTGCGATTACTTGCCGGCCGGGAGCCAGGCGATGATGACGATGAAGGCCCATGTCGAAACCGATTCCGGGGAAACCTTGCTCTACAAGGGCACCGCGTACGTGGACATCGCGCCGGATGCGCCCGCGGAGAGCCTCACTCTCGCCTCGGCGGAACCGGATACCGGGCACCTCGGCATGAAGGTGCTCCTGGGCGCGGTCGGCAAGGTCACGGTGAACGTCATCACCTCCGGCGCCCTCGACCTGTAGACGCGGGATTCGAACCCTTGAATCCGTGACGATTCCATCTTGGCGTTCTCGCGCCCCGTCCGGGGAACGGTCCCCTCGCCGTCCCGAAGGTATCGAAACCTTGCAGGACGGGATCAAAAGAGAATATGGCTTGCGCGGCCCCCTCCACCCTCGTACCGTAAATGTCAGGGGGCGAGCTTCATCGCCTCCGCGCATGGAGGAATCAAATGCTTTACACCATCGCCATCATCCTCATCGTGCTCTGGCTTCTCGGCCTGGTCACATCGTACACCATCAGCGGCTTTATCCACGTGCTGCTGGTCATTGCCATCATCCTCGTGCTCGTGAGGCTCATCCAGGGAAGGAGTCCGCTATAGGGACTATATAGGGACGACATTCGGGATCGATGCTTCGTCGAGGGTGGAAAAGGCATCCTTGGTGGGCGATCCCGCACCGAAGGCGGAGGGTGGATGCCGGAGGACACGAAACGACGGAGGTCCGGTCTTTCATGCCGTCGGCGAGCCCCTGCCCGCCGCAACGTCCCTCCACCTTCCATCGTCCACCCGGCGTCGCCCGCCCTCGCCTGCCCTCGCCGGGGGATGGTTAACGCGGCATTCCCCTACGGGCAGGCGTTGTCCCACTTCGAGAAGTCCACCCATGCGTCGCGGTCGAGCAACACCTCGTTGGCGACCTTGGGGTCATTGGCGCCGGCAGGGTAATTCGGGAAAGCCTTGCCCGCAGGGTGGGCTTCCCAGTGCCGGAGCAGCGGGTCGAGGAACTTCCACGAAAGCTCCGTCTCGTCGGAACGGACGAACAGGGTCGGATCGCCCAGCACCGCGTCGAGCAGGAGGCGCTCGTAGCCGTCGGCGCTGGTGTCGAAACGGTCGCTGTAGCAGAAGTTCAGCGAGGTGTCGGCCAGCTCGAAGCTTTGCCCCGGGTTCTTGCTCGTCAGCTCCATGAGGATGGCCTCCTGGGGCTGGATCTTGAAGATGATGCGGTTGCTGTCGGCGCGCTGCTCGCCCGCGTTGAAGAGGATGTGGGGCAGCGACTTGAAGGTGATGACCACCTCGGTGCCCTTGCGGCCCATGCGCTTGCCGGACCGGAGGTAGAACGGCACCCCCGCCCAGCGGGCGTTGTCCACGTGCATCCGCAGCGCGACGAAGGTGTCGGTGCTGCTCCCCTCCGCGACGCCTTTCTCCTGACGGTAGCCGGGCACGTCCTCGCCCTTGATCTTGCCCGGGCCGTACTGCCCGCGCACCGCCATGGGCGGGCGCACCGAGGGATCCATCGGGCGCAGGGCGCGCAGCACCTTGACCTTCTCGTCGCGGATGGCCTCGGCCGAAAGGTTCACCGGCGGCTCCATGGTCACCAGGCAGAAGATCTGCATCAGGTGGTTCTGGACCATGTCGCGCAGGCTGCCGCTCTTGTCGAAGTAATCGGCGCGGTCCTCAACGCCCAGCATCTCGGAGCCGCTGATCTGCACGTTGTCGATGTGGTGGTGGTTCCAGATCGGCTCGAACACCGCGTTCGCGAACCGGAACACCAGCAGGTTCTGCACCGTCTCCTTGCCCAGGTAGTGGTCGATGCGGTAGATCTGCTTCTCGGAGAACCCCGATAGCAGGCTCTCGTCCAGCTCGATGGCGCTTTGCAGGTCGCGGCCGTAAGGCTTCTCGACGACGAGCCGGCTCCAGTTCGGAGCCTTGGGCGGGTGCACCATGCCGCCCGCGCTCAGCGCCCTCGCAAGCGTCGCGTAGCCCTCGGGCGGGACCGCGAGATAGTGGAGGTAGTTGGGAGGAATGTCCTCGCTCGCGCAAATGGCGTCGCACTCCTTCTTGAGCTTCACGACGCCCTCGGGCGAATAATCCGACTGGAGGTACATGAAGTTGGCGCGGAAGGCCTCGGAGTACTGGCCCATCGAGAGCAAGTCCTCCACCTTCATCGCCTTGCGGCCCACCGCCACGATCTTGAAGCGCTTGGGCATTTGCTTCTTGAGCAACAGGTTGTTGAGGGAGGGATACAGCTTCCGCTTGGCGAGGTCGCCCGAACCGCCGTAGATGATGAGCAGGCAGTTCTCGGGCTCCCGGCGCCCGGTGAAGAAATTGGAGGAGCTGCGGGTCTTGTCGTCAACGCTGAAGGACATCATCGTTCCTTTTCTCGTTCCGGGTCTCGATCTTGTCGCCGGTGCTTTTCGTCTGTTTTTTCGGTCGAATCGAAAAAAGCTAAAATTTTCAGGCTAATTCCGGCTCCTTCCCCCCATGCCTTCCCCTCTTTCCGCACTCGAGCCCGCGCTGACTGAAGCATGGGCGCGCAAAAGCCCGTTGCACGCGCAAAGCGGGGCCGTGCGCCTGCTGAACGCCTCCGCGTCGGGAACCCCGCGTTTGGTTTTCGAACTGTACGGGAAACACGGCATCCTGTACGATTACGGCAATGAAGGATCAGGGGGGATGATGGGGGCGGACGCGTTGCAGGCGGCCGCTTCCCGGTGGTTGGGGGTGTTCGGCTGGGAGTCGATCTCGCTCCTCGACCGCGCCAGCGCGGGGGACGCGACGCGCGGGGGAAGCTTCGCGGTGGCGGGCGCGCCGCCGCGGGACCTCATCTTGGTCGAGGACGGACAACCCTTCCGGCTGGAGCCGCGGCACCCGCGCAACGTGGGGCTCTTCCTCGACACGCGCGGGCTGAGGCAAACCCTGCGCGCGGACTCCCGCGGTCACCGCGTCCTCAACCTGTTCTGCTATACCGGTTCCCTCGGGCTCGCGGCCCTTGCGGGGAAAGCGTCGGAAGTCGTGCAGGTGGACGTCTCCGCGCGCTACCTCGACTGGGGCCGCGAGAACCTCTCGCTGGCCGGACTACCGGAGGATCGCTGCCGGTTCGTGAGGATGGACAGCGAGCGCTACCTCGATTGGGCCGCCAAAAAGGGACTGCGCTTCGACCGCGTCGTCCTCGATCCTCCCGTGTTCTCCCGCTTCGACGGCAAGGTGTTCCGCTTCGAATCCGACTACTTCCGCCTCGCCGCCAAGGCGGCGGCGCTGCTCTCCCCCGGCGGCTCGCTCACGGCGGTCACCAACTACTCGGGCGTTCGTCCCTCGGCCTTCGCCGCGCGGCTCGGTGATACGCTGCGCAACGCCGGAATCCGTGCCGCGCCCCCCCGGAGGATCCCGCTCCCCGAGGATTTCGACCTGGAGGAAGACGCCGAGGAATTGCCCGAAGGAAACGCGATGATCTTCGAGGTGCGACGAGGCTAGCCGGCGGGTTCGACAGTGTTCATCGGGGCGCCGGCACGATGCGCGCGTTGGGACCCGGCCATGGATAATCCGGTTCGAGCTGCCGCCAATGGTGACGTTGGGCGGCCGGGCGCGCCTTCCGGTCCACGATGATCGGACCGGGGCGAAAGCCCGGGGAGAAACGCGCGCCCGATGCGTGCACCGCGTCGAACGAATGGCTGGCGTACTCCACCCTTATCAGGTCGAAGGACCGGATTCCCTCCACGCCGTGGCTGAGCAGGAGCAAGCCGAGCAGGAGCGGCGCGCGCGGCGAGAGGCAAGCCAAGGCGAGCCCCAGGAACAATACGGGCAGCAAATAAGAGACTTCCAGGGGAAGGCGCAGGAAAAGCGCCTGGAGGTAAAGCATCGCCGCGGCGAAGCCGGCGGCGATGATCCACGCCCCGCGCGGGCGAGGCGCTCGGCGGAAGCGCCTGATCGCCGCGATGGCCGCAAGGGATACGATCAGGAAACCCGGCAAACCCCACAGGTACACGTTCTTGTAGGCGAACCGCCCCGCGTATGCCCACCAGGAATCGAAGCCCGTCAAGGCGAAGAACGGAACCCGGGCATCTCCCACCGTCACGCGAAACATCGCGCCTCCCGCCGCGAACCATCCCGGCAGGTAGGCAAGCACGGTCATCCCGGCGAAGACGGCCCCGGCTTGCAAGTCGCGCTTGCGGGGCGAAGCGGAGTCCGTCAGGATCGCCACGGCGAAGGCAAGCAGCGCCAACGGCGCATAGGTGAGGCGGGAGGCCGCGCAAAGCGCGAAAAGCGCCGCCGCGACGAACGGTCGTCGCGCGCGCAGGGCCACCAGGCCGGAGAGGAAGAACGCCGCCGCATACACGTAGTCGATCGAGCTGGAGGCCGCGATCACCCAATGCGGATTCAAGCCCGCGGCGGCCGTCGCGCAAAGGGCGATGCGGGCGCCGAAGGGCCGGCGGAGCAGGAAATGAAAGCAGGCCAGCGCCACGCAACCCAGCAGGGCGGAGATCGCGTTGGCCAGGACGGGGCCTCCCAGCGATCCGGCGGCCCCCACGGCAAGTTCCGGCAGGGGAAAACCGGGCATTCGCGACGGGGAATACCCTTTTCCCGTCAAGGCATCGAGCCCGCTGCGCAACATTCCGTAGGTGTCGCCATCGGAGCCGTAACCGCCGAACCCAAGGAGCAAGTACAGCGCGCCCATCGCCGCGAGCAGGGCGCCCAGCGGCAGGACGCCCCCCCGAGGCGACGGATTCGATTGGCCGGGAGATCCGCCGCTTCGGGTTTCCACCGTCAAGCCCTTAGTCCCGTGCGGGAACCACACCCTTGCCACGCAGGTCGTCGAGACCGAACCGCGCGATGTTATGGGCCTCGGCGGGACCGCGGAGCGAAATATCCCGCACCAAGGGTCCCGGACCGAACGACGGCCTGAAGCGGGCGCCCTCGGCCACCCTGCCGCTGAACCCGTATTGCGCGTAGCGCACCTCCAGCAGCTCCAGGGACACAAGGTTATAAGCGACCTGTGCCGCCAACGCGAGCGAAAGGAACAAGGGTGCGCGCGGGGCGAGGTTCAGCAGGAACACGGCCGGAAAAAGGAGGGGCAGGAGATACGGAACCTCGAGCGGGAGGCGAAAGAACAGCGCCTCGAGATAGGCGACCGCAGCCCAGGCGCCCGCCAAGGCGGCTCCGGGTAGCCGTCGCGACACCGGCCCCGCGTCGAGGGGTCTTCCCCGCCGCGCCCGCCCGAGCGCCGCTCCAGCCGCGGCGACCAGGATCATCGTCCCGAAGACGCCCCAAAGGTTGATGTTCTTGAACACGAACCGTCCCGCGAAATCCGTGAGGCGGGCGTATCCGTCGAAGCTGAAGAATCCGACCGGCTCCCCGGTGTAAACCTGGAACATCGAATTTCCCACCGCACGGTGGATCGCCGTGTAGGGCGCGAGCGAGAGCGCGGCATAAAGCAAGGTCGCCCAAGCCGTGCGCTTCCGCCAGGCGGCCACGGGGACACCGTTGCAAGGCAGCAAGGAAACGCACCCGAAGGCCAACAGCCCCAGCGGCAGGTACGTCAAGCGCGACGCCACCGCCGCCGCGAACAGCGGGGCGGCGAGATACAAGCGCCCATGCCGAAGCGCCAGGACGCCCGCCATGAAAAAGGCCAGCGCATACACGTAATCCATCGAGCTGGAGGAGGCGATGACCCACCAGGGATTGAGCGCGACCACCGCGCTCGAAAGCAAGGCCGCCCGCGCCCCGAAGGCGTCGCGCGCGAGCAGGAAGAAGCAAGCGACCGTCACGACGCCCAGGAGCGCCGAGATTCCGTTGGACAGAAGGTTTCCTCCCGAGTATCCCGCGGCGGCGATCACGATCTCGGGCAGCGGATAACCCGGGGAGCGCGAGGGAACGTAGGTTCCGTCGCGCAGCAATTCGCGCCCCCGGCGCAACATTTCGTAGGTGTCGTTGTCGGTGCCGAAGCCGGTCGCGCCCAAGGCGAAGTAGACGGCGAAGAGCGCGACCGACAGGAACATGGGGAGCCTTTGCATGGCGCGAAAGTACCAATCGGGAAACAAAAACCCCGGGGCCGGGCCCCGGGGTTTTCACGTCACGGCGCCGATGGCGCGGCGTGGCGGCAGGGGCGAATGTCATTCGCCCCTACGCCAGCGCCGCGACCTTCTTCACGTTGGCCTTGTACTCGGCGAGGTACTCCTCGGCGACCTTGACCACGTTGTCGGCGGTGTAGCCGAACTTCTCGTCGAGCACCTTGAAGGGAGCCGAAGCGCCGAAGCGCGTCATGCCGTACACCTTGCCCAGCGGGCCCACCAGGCCCCAGAGGGTGGAGGGCTCGCCGGCAGTCCATCCCAGCACGGGAGCGCCGTAAGGCACCACCGACTCGCGGTAGTCGGCGGGCTGCCCGCGGAACAGCCCCTCGGAGGGCGCCGAGACGACGCGCACCTTGAGGCCCTTCTCCGACAGCTTCTTCGCGCCCTCCACGAGCAGCGAGGCCTCGGAGCCGTTGGCGAGCAGGATGAGATCGGGCTTGGCGGCGTCGACCACGACGTAGGCGCCCTTGCCCATGTTCGCGAGCGCCTCGCCGAAACGGTCGCCCTTCACGGCGGGAAGTTCTCCCACCGGCTGGCGGGTCAGAACGATCGCCGCGGGGCCGTGGGCCTCCAGCGCCAGCTTCCAGGCCACCGTCGTCTCCGAGGCGTCGCCCGGGCGCAGCGCGAGGAAGGAACGCTTGCCCTCGAGGTTGTTGATGCGCTCGAGGAGGCGGAGCTGGGCCTCCTGCTCGATGGGCTGGTGCGTGGGGCCGTCCTCGCCGACGCGGAAGGCGTCGTGCGACCACAGGAAGATCGCCTTCGCCTCCTGCAACGCCGCCAGGCGCAAGGCGGGCTTCTGGAAGTCGCTGAACACGAAGAAGGTTCCCCCCACGGGGATGAGGCCGCCGTGCAGGGCGATGCCGTTCATGATTCCGGCCATGGTCAGCTCGGACACTCCCGCCTGCAGGAACGAGCCGGAGAAGTCGCCCTTGCGGAAGATGGTGGTCTTCTTGAGGAAGCCCTCGGTGTAATCGGAGTCGGCGAGGTCGGCGGACATCACCACGAGGTTCTCCACCTTGCCGGCCAAGTGCTCCAGCACGTTCTTGCTGGCCGCGCGCGTGGCCTCCCCGCCCTTCTGCGGCACCGCCGACCAATCGATCTTCGGCAACCCGCCCGAAAGCCACGAGGCCAGCCGCTTCGCCTCATCGGGGTTCTTCGCGGCCCACTCGGCTTCCTTCTTCTTCGACTCGGCCGCCTTCGCGGCCTTGGCCGCGATCACCTTGTCCATGGTCTCCTTCACGTCGGGGAAGACCTGGAACGGATCGTCGGCCGAAACGCAGCCGAGGCCCTTGAGCGTCGTCTCGTAGCAGGCTTCGCTCTTGGAGAGCGGGTTGCCGTGCAGCTTGGGGCTGCCCTCGTACTTGCTGCCGTCCTTGCGCAGGGCGCCCCGGCCCATGATGGTCTTGCCGAGGATGAAGGTGGGCTTGTCGGTGCGGGCCCAGGCGCGCTTGAGCGCCGCGCGCATCTGGTCGTAGTCGTGCCCGTCGACGGTCTCGACGGCCCAGCCCCAGGCCTCGTATTTCTTCGCGGTGTCCTCGCTCATCGTGTCCTTGGTCATGTGCGACAGCTGGACGTCGTTGGAGTCGTAGAACATGATGAGGTTCGAGAGGCCGAGGTGGCCGGCGATGCGCCCCACGCCCTGCGAGGCCTCTTCCTGGATGCCGCCGTCGGTGATGTAGCACACGGTCTTGTGCGCCGACCACTCGCCGAAGGTCGCGGCGAGCTTGCGCTCGGCGATGGCCGCGCCGCAGCCCATCACGTGGCCCTGGCCCAGGGGGCCGGAGGTGTTCTCGAGGCCGCGCTTGACGTCGCGTTCGGGGTGGCCGGGAGTGGGAGAATCCCACTGACGGAACTGCGACAGCTCCTGCATGGTGTACTTGCCGAACAGGGAAAGGGTGCCGTACATCATCGAGGAGAGGTGGCCGGCGTCCTGAAAGAACCGATCGCGGTGCGGCCACGTCATGTCGTTGGGATCGAAGTCGAGGAACTCGGTGTAGAGCAGGGCCATGAAATCGGCGCCGCCCATGGCGCCACCGGGGTGGCCCGACTTGGCGGTTTCGGGCATCGCGACGGCCAGCACGCGGATGTTGTCGGCGATGCGCTTCAAAAGGGCGTTGTCGAGGGATTGCAAAAGAAGCTCCTTTGGGATGCTTGGAGGCGGTGGACATTGCCCGGAACGGTTCCGGGATTTCGTGTTTTCTATGGACATGCAAAAATAGCAAGAGGCCCCGGCCTTTTGTTGCATTTCGGTACGGTTCGTGCTTTTTCCCCAATCCGCCGGTTGGCATTCGCGTACTTTTTTACCGGCGCCACACGTCCCCGAAGCGACCCAAGGAGTCACGTGCCCGCGAAGAAAACCCCACCCCCCCGCATGGCCCCCTCCGGCGGCCCCCGGTTCCATCTCCTGTTCCTGGTTTTGGCGGTGCTCGGCGTGTTCTGGGCGCAGCGGCTGTTCCAGACCGCGGCCAACGTGGCCGAGATTCCCTACAGCCGCTTCCTCGAACTGGTGGACGAAAAGGCCGTGGATTCGGTTTCGGTGACGGGCGATTACGTTCGGGGGAAATTGCGGGAACCCGTCGACGGCAAAAGCGAGTTCGTCACGACGCGAGTGGACGACGATCTCGCCAACCGCCTGCGCGACCAGGGCATCCTCTTCGACCGCAAGGTGGAGAACACCTTCCTCCGCGACGTGCTGTCGTGGGTGCTGCCCGTGTTCTTCTTCATCTTCCTCTGGCTGTTCCTGATGCGCCGCATGAGCGGAGGCATGGGCGGGGGCGGCGGGGGCTTCCTCTCGGTCGGAAAGAGCAAGGCGCGCATCTACGCCGAGACCGAGATTCCCGTGCGCTTCAAGGACGTGGCGGGCGTGGACGAGGCCAAGGCGGAGCTTCAGGAGGTGGTGGACTTCCTCAAGAATCCCGCCTCGTACGGGAGGCTCGGCGGCCGCATGCCCAAGGGCGTGTTGCTGGTGGGCCCGCCGGGAACGGGAAAAACCTTGCTCGCGAAGGCGGTGGCGGGCGAGGCGAAGGTTCCTTTCTTCTCGATCTCGGGCTCGGAGTTCGTCGAGATGTTCGTGGGCGTGGGCGCGGCGCGCGTGCGCGACCTCTTCGAGCAGGCCCGCAAGAAGGCCCCGGCGATCATCTTCATCGACGAGCTCGACGCGCTCGGACGCGCACGTTCCCAAGGCGGCTTCGGCGGGGGCGGTCACGACGAGAAGGAGCAGACCCTCAACCAGCTGCTGGTGGAGATGGACGGCTTCGACTCGACGCAAGGCCTCATGCTGCTGGCCGCCACGAACAGGCCCGAGATCCTGGACCCGGCGCTTTTGCGCGCGGGCCGCTTCGACCGGCAGGTGCTGGTGGACCGCCCCGACAAGGAAGGGCGCAAGGCCATCCTGAAGGTGCACCTCAAGAAGATCCAGTACGAGCCCGACCTCGACCTCGACACCGTCGCCTCGATCACCTCGGGGTTCACGGGAGCCGACCTCGCCAACCTGGTGAACGAGGCCGCGCTCATCGCCACGCGCGCGGGCGCCAAGCTGGTGCAGCAGCGCCACTTCACCGAGGGCATGGAGCGCATCGTCGCGGGGCTCGAGAAGAAGAGCCGCGTGCTCTCGCAAAAGGAAAAAGAAATAGTGGCGCATCACGAGATGGGGCACGCTCTCGCGGGCGCGGCGGTTCCGGGTTCCTCCGCAATCCACAAGGTCTCGATCATCCCGCGGGGCGTGGGCGCGCTCGGCTACACCATCCAGCGCCCGACCGAGGACAGGTTCCTGATGACGCGCGAGGAGCTGGAGCAGAAGCTCTGCGTGCTGCTGGGCGGCCGGGCGGCGGAAAAGGCGATCTTCGGGCACCTGAGCACGGGCGCCGCGGACGACCTCGCGCGCGCCACCGACGCGGCCCGCAGCATGGCGGCGCGCTACGGCATGGTGGAATCGCTCGGCCACGCCACCTACGAGCGCGAGCCGCAGGGGTTCCTCGGGCAGGGCCACGGCGCGCGCGACTTCAGCGAGAAGACCGCCGCGGCCCTGGACGCGGCGGTGCAGGACATCCTCGACCGCGCCTTCGCGCGCACGCTCCGGTTCCTGGAGGACAACATCGACCTGCTCCGGGAAAGCGCGCGCGACCTGCTCTCGAAGGAAACGCTCACGGAGGAGGAACTGAAGCCGTACTTCGCGAGGATCGACGGGAAGTCGTTGCAAGGGCCTCACCCCTGACCCCCGCCCTGACGGGCACCCCCTTCCCCTTCTCCCCGTAGCGCTTCGACTTTCCCGGGGTTTGGGGGTGAGGTCTAGTCGCCGCTCCTCCTCCTCGCCCATGCCTTGTGCGCTTCCACCGCCCCGAGGACGGGAAGCGCGAGGAGGAAGAGCAAGGCATAGGTCTTGAGGTCCACCGGCTCCACGCCCAGGAGCGCCCGGCCGAACGGAAGGTGCATGAAGGCGACATGGATCGCGAAGGCCGCCAGCGTCCCGCCCAGCAGGAAGGGACTGCGCCACGGCGCGAAGCGGAAGGCAGAGTCCCTCTCGGACCGGCAGTTGCCGATGTGGACGTTCTCGAAGATGACCATGTAGAGCAGCAGGACGTTGCGGGCGGCCCCCTCGCTCCAGCCGGAATCCAGCAGCCAGTGGAACAACCCGTAGCCCAGTCCGCCCATCACGGCCGCGGAAATCAGCACGCGCTCGATCATCACCCGGTCGAAAACCGGCTCGCCGGGCGGGCGCGGCTTGCGGCGCAATTCTCCCCCATGCCCCGGCTCGAAGGCCAAGGCCACGCCCTGGATTCCGTTGGTCACGAGGTTGAGCCAGAGAAGCTGCACGGCCACCAGCGGAAGCGGCATGCCCATCCCCACCGCCAGCAGGGCGATCACCAGCTCGGCCGCGCCCGTCGACACCAGGAGCAGCACGACGTTGCGGACGTTCTGGTAGGCGATGCGGCCTTCCTCCACGCCCGCCACCAAGGTGGCGAAGTTGTCGTCGCTTAAGGCCATGGCGGCCGCCTCGCGGGCGGTGTCGGTGCCCGAGCGCCCCATGGCGACTCCGATGTGGGCGGCGCGCAGCGCGGGCGCGTCGTTGACGCCGTCGCCCGTGACGGCGACGAAGTGGCCCGCGGCTCGCGCCGCCTGAACGAGCTGCAGCTTCTGCTCCGGCGAGACGCGGGCGAACACCAGGGAGTCGCGCGAGCGGCGGATGAGCGCTACGATTTCCTGCTGCGTCATGCCCGCGAGCGCCGTCCCGGTCACCACCTGGTCGGGCGAATCGGCCATGCCGAGGTCGCGGGCGATGGCGAGCGCCGTGACGGGATGATCGCCGGTCACCATCCACACGCGAATGCCCGCCTCGCGGCATTGCGCGACCGCCTCGGGCACCCCTGCCCGCAAAGGGTCGATCATTCCGATGAAGCCGAGGAACCGCAGGCCGGACGGCTCCGGGGGCGCGCCATGCAACTCGGCGGAATGATCGGAATCCCCTTCCGCAAGCGCGAGCACGCGCAGGCCTCGCGCGGCCATTTCCTCGGCCTTGGCGAGCAACGCGGCTGAATCGGCGCCCTGGCACATGCCCAGCACGCGCTCCGGGGCGCCCTTGACGAACACGCGTCCCGACCGTTGCCCGCTCCCGTCAGGAGCCCCGAATCCTCCGTGCCACGTGGCCGAGTAGCGGTTCTCCGCCTCGAAAGGAATCGCGGCGCGCTCGGGATGCCGCGCGCGCATCTTGCGCGGGTGGCCGCGTTCCTCCTCGAGGCCGTGCACCTTGCGCGCCAAGGCGAGCAAGGCGATGTCGGTGGGATCGCCGCGCCACGCCCACTCCCCGACGCGCTCCCGGTGCGGGTGCAGGTCGCCCTCGTTGTTGAGCAGCCCCGCGTGCACGAGGTCCGCCAGGGCATCCGACGGCGCGGACGACGCGTCGGCCGCAGGGGAGTCACCCGAACGAACGATTCCGCCCACGGGAGAAAACCCCTCCCCCGTTACCTGGTAGGCGCTTCCGTCGGGCAGCACGACCTCGCGCACGGTGAGCTCGTTGCAGGTGAGCGTGCCGGTCTTGTCGCTGGCGATCACGGTGCAACTGCCGAGGGCTTCCACCGCGGGGAGCCGGCGCACCACGGCTCCGCGCTTCGCCATGCGGCTGCTGGCCACCGAAAGCGCGACGGTGAGCGCGGCGGGCAGCCCCTCGGGAATGGCCGCGACCGCGAGAGCCACGGCGAAGAAGAACATCTCCTGCGCGCCGCGGTCCTGCGCGACGATGCCCAGGACCGCCACCGCCACGGCGGCGACCAGCATCACCGCCGCCAGCACGCGGCTGAATCGTTCCATGCGGTGCACCAGCGGCGGCTTGCCGTCTCCCGCTTCCTGAATATGCACGGCGAGGCGTCCCACTTCGGTGGCGCGGCCCGTGGCCACCACCACGCCGCGGGCGCGGCCACGCGTGACCATCGAGCCGGCGTGCGCGAGGTTGCGACGGTCCGCGGCCACGGTGGATTCGGGGCCGCTCCAGCCCGCGTCCTTGCGCGCCGCGATCGACTCGCCCGTGAGGAAGGATTCGTCGGCTTCCAGGCCGTTGGACTCGAGCAGGCGCAGGTCGGCGGGCACGCGCAGGCCCGACTCGAGCAGCACCACGTCGCCCGGCACCAGTTCCTCGGCGGGAAGCTCGCGCGCCTCGCCGTCGCGCAGCGCCTGGGCGCGCACGCGCAGGAGCTTCTGCAGGCCCTGGCTTTCGCGCTCGGCGCGCCACTCCTGCCACGTGCCGATGACGGCGTTGAGGAGCAGCACGGCGAGGATGAAGCCCGCGTCCTTGAGGTCGCCCATCGCCCCGCTCACGATGGCCGCCGCCGCGAGGATGTAGATGAGCGGGCTGTTGAATTGGCGGATGAAGAGGAGCCACGCGGGCGGCGGCGGCTTTTGGGGCAGGACGTTGGGGCCGACCTGCAGGAGACGGCGGGCCGCTTCGGCGGAGGTCAGCCCTTCCGGCCCCGACGCGACGCTCCGGAATATCTCCGCGAGGCCCAGCGCGTGCCAAGGGGGAGCGGCGTTTGGCGCGGGAGGCCGTTTGCGTTTTCCCAAGAGCATGGCGAAGGGATTATAGGAAATGGGAGCGGCCTCGGGATTGCGGCAGTGAACGGTCTGGGGCATGCAACCCGCGGCTTAAAGCAGTAGCGACCCAAGGGCAAACATGAAAGCTGAAACCGGAAGCATGAAAGGGAAAAACGGGGGAATACCAAAAGCCTGGTTTCGGGCCCCTCGCGGATTCCTCGACAACGGGCATTCTTCCCTTTCCGATATCAGGTTTCAGGTTTCATCTTTCCTAAACTTGCCCCATGCCGACCGCGAATCGCGCCGCCCGTCCCTACGTCCTCTCCGCGCCGTCGGGCGCGGGCAAGAACTCCCTCATCAACGCGCTGATGGCCCGGTTCCCGGGCCGCTTCGCCTACTCGATCTCGGCCACCACGCGCGCGCCGCGCGCGGGCGAGGAGGACGGGGTGCATTACTTCTTCAAGTCGCCGGAGGAGTTCCGCCGCATGATCGACGCGGGCGAGCTGGCGGAGTGGAACGAGGTGCACGGGAACTTCTACGGCACGCCGCGCGGACCCGTGGACGCGCTGCTCGCGGCGGGTACCCCGGTGATCCTCGACCTCGACGTTTACGGGAAGGTGAACTTCGACAAGGCCTATCCGCAAGCGGTGGGGGTCCTGATCGTCCCGCCGAACCTCGACATCCTGGAGCAGCGCTTGCGCGGCCGGGGGACGGATTCGGAGGAAACGATTCGCTTGCGGCTGAAGAACGCGGTGGACGAATTGGCGTTCGCAAAGGAGAAGGGCAACTACGCGTTCACCGTGGTGAACGACGACTTCGACCAGGCGGTGGAGGAGTTGGCGGGGATATTGGGAGGCTAGGGTTCTGGAAAGGACAAGGACCCGGACAGCCGGAAAGCATGGTTGGCCACAAAAGAACGCAGAGTCCATATAAGACCAAGACATGATACGGAATGCACGAGCATCCTCTTGGCAAACTTCACATTCGCCTCTTGCGTGACCGTCATCACGGTCGATGTGGGCCGAACCCGATCAGCTAGATATGTTCCGTTTCCATGGGACATGCAACGCCGTACCACACGATACTTGAGCTATGCGACATCGTCCGGGAGACCGCATATGATGTCCACCTCTATCTCGGCCACGGGCACCTCGAAAAGGTTTACGAGAACGCGCTCGCTAACCGATTGCGCAAGATAGGACTCTCTGTCCGACAACAAGAGCCCCTTACTGTTTACGACGAAGACGAAACCGTGCTCGGGGATTATTTCGCGGATCTGTGGGTGGAAAACCGCCTGATCGTGGAGCTCAAAGCCTGTCGAACGTTATCGGAAGAACACATCGCCCAATTGCTGGGTTACCTCAAGTCGTCCGGAGTCGAAGACGGGCTACTCATCAATTTCGGAAGTTATAAGTTTCAAATCCGGAAACTCATCCTGTCGGATGCCCGAAAAATTCCTCCCGCTATATGACCACGCATTTCGTTGGGTGTCCCATATGCCCTTTGCGTTCTTTTGCGGCCATTCCCGACTTCACCATCCCCGTCGCTTTCCGTCCGGGTTTTTCATCATTCCGCATTCATCATTTCGCATTTTTCCCTCATGCCTCCCCTGCCCCCGCCCGATGACAAGCCCGTCAAGGCCTTCGCCTCGCAGGCGGCATGGGCCGCCTGGCTCGGAAAGAACCACGAAAAACACGCCGGCCTCTGGCTCCGGCTCATGAAGAAGGGCTCCGGGAAAAAGTCCGTGACCTACGCCGAGGCCGTCGAGGAAGCCCTTTGCCACGGGTGGATCGACGGACAAAAACGCTCGTACGACGATGCCTCGTGGCTGCAGAAGTTCTGCCCGCGCGGGAAGAAAAGCCTTTGGTCGAAGGTCAACCGCGAAAAGATCGCTGCGCTGGAGAAAGCCGGGCGGCTCAAGCCCGCAGGCCTGGCCGTGGTGCAGGCCGCCAAGGCCGACGGGCGCTGGGACGCGGCCTACGAACCGGTGAGCAAGGCGACCGTTCCCGAAGACTTCAAGGCGCTGTTGGCCAAGCACCCCAAGGCGGAAGCCTTCTTCGCAAACCTCAAGAGCGCCAGCCGCTATGCCATCCTCTTCCGCGTGCAGACGGCGAAGAAACCCGAAACTCGCATGAAGAAGATGAACGATTTCATCGGCATGTTGAAACGCCACGAAGCCCCTTACCTCATCAAGCCCAAATCCTGACCCCCCGCCCGACATCCCGATATAGACAGCAAGACATTCCCTCGAAGGCCGGGAGTCGGTCCCGCGCACGACGACTTGATGAAGCGAACCTTCACCAACCCCCACCAAATTTTTCATCTCCACATGCACCCCGGATCGCGCTAGACTTCCCGGCGCGTTGAGGCATAAACCTTGATTTTTGGCTCAATATGGCCGACCTCCCGTGGTCTTTCAGGGTGCTAAATTAAGCACCTAATCAGGCATCACAGGAGGCGCGTCATGACCATCCGAATCACCCAGGACATCCGGTCCGTCACCGATTTCAAAAGGAACATGAAGGAAGTGCTCGACCACATCCACAAAACCAAACGCCCCGTCATCCTCACCGTGAACGGCAAGGCCGACGCCGTGCTGATGGACGCCAAGGCCTACGAGAAACAACAAGTCCTCCTCGCCATCGCCGAAGGAGAACGCGACATCGCCGCGGGGCGGACCCGACCCTTTCGCGAAGTGTTGAAGGAATTGAAACGTGAATTCAAGATTCCGGATTGACATCTCCGAAATCGCCTACGGAGATATTCGGGAAATCTTTGCTTACATCGCAAAGGAAAGCCCGGCCGCGGCCAAAAGGCTGCTCGGAACCTTCGGAAAAATGGCGGACAGCCTCGAAGCATTCCCGCACAGATGCCCAGTGATTCCCGAGAATGGCCTCCAGGAAAAAATCCACCGTCACCTGATCCACGGACCCTATCGCATGATTTTCAGGGTCGAAGACAAGACCGTGTTCATCACTCGCATCCTCCACGGCGCACGTCGGCTCGACCCCGCAAACCTCCAAGATTGATCCCGGACCCAGCCATTTCCCCACCCTGTGGAGCCTCCCCTTTCCCCCTGAAGAGGGGCGGGGGGTGAGGGCTTCGCCCGCACTCTTCTAAATTCATCCCGTGCTCTCCCCCCTCCTCCTCTCCGCGCTCCTCGCCCTGGCACCGCGACCCCACGCGCCCGCGAAGGCCCCGAACGACCTGGCGGCCTCCAGCGTAACCCCCATCGTCGCAAGCCCGACCCGCGCCGAACTCATCGACTCCGGGCGCGTGTACTTCCGCACCTGCGCGCTTTGCCACGGCAAGGACGGGCGCGGCGCGCGCTGCCCCACGCTCGTGAACGCCGACTTCGTGCAGGGCGACAAGGCGCGCCTGCTCCGCTACGTGCTGCGGGCGAACGACACGGTGCGCGTCAACGGCGTGCTTTGGCGCGGCCGCGAGATGCCGCCGCTCGAGGACCTCACGGACTTCGAGGTCGCCGCGCTGATGACCTACATCCGCTCGCTCAACGACACGCTCGTCGCCTGCACGCCCGAGAACCCGCGGGCAGGACAGTGGGCCGAGTGCGAGCGCAAACCCCGCCCCGCCGCCGACATCGCCGCCGACTCCGTGACCTTGGAGGAGGTGGCCGCGGCCCGGGCCGCAGTATCCTCTCAAAAACCGTGACGCCCGAAATCGGGAATACACAAGGCGGCGAAGCCGGCATGGGGGTTTCCTTTCGCGTTCGCTCCCTCCTCGGGGATTTCTTCGCGGGCGAGGAGCGGGTGCTGGACTGGGGCACGGTCGCGCTCGACTCGCCCCCGCCCAACGCCGCCAACCTGCGCTCGTGGGTGGACGAAGGAATGCACGCGGGCCTGCGCTTCATGGAAGAGAACCTCGACAAGCGCGCCGACCCGCGGGTCCTCTTCCCTTGGGCGCGCACGGCCGTGCTCTTCCTCATCCGCCAGCCCGTTCCCTTCGGGACCGACACGGGGGCCTTCCGCGTGGCCGCCTACGCGCTGGGCAACGACTACCATCGCGCGGCGCGCCGCATCCTCGACGAGGTGGAAGCGCGACTGTCGAAAGAATTCATCGTCCGCGACGAGCATGACGAGCGGGCCAGCGTCCCCGTGCGGGAATCCGCAGGGATGACGCAACCTGCCCCCGCGCAGGCGTGGGGTGCGCCATCCCTGCGGTTCTCCGGGTTCTGCGACGCCTGGCCCGTCTTCGAGCGCGACCTCGCCGCCGAGGCGGGACTCGGTTGGCGCGGGAAGAACTCGACGCTGCTCAACCGCGAGCACGGGTCGGGATTCCTCCTCGCGGGCTTCTTCCTCGACATCGCAATCGAAGGCTCGCGCGCGCCTTCGCGCGACTTCTGCGGAAGCTGCACCGCCTGCCTCGACGCCTGTCCCACCGACGCCTTCGTCGCGCCGGGCCGGCTCGACGCGAACAAGTGCATCAGCTATTGGACGATCGAGCACAAGGGCGAAATTCCCGGGGAGATCTCCGCGAAGTTCGGCGATCGCATCTTCGGCTGCGACACCTGCCAGGACGTGTGCCCGTGGAACAAGAAGGCCATCGTGCGAACGATCACGGATCAGGCGACGCCCCCCCCGCTGCCCGACGACTGGCCGCGCGCGCCGGAGGAATGGCTGGCCTTGCTCCGCGAAGGCGGCGGCTTCCGCGCGCGCTTCCGCAAGACACCCCTCTACCGCGCAGGCCGCAAGGCGCTTTTGCGCAACGTGCTGATCGCGATGAGGAACGGGGGACA
>CBFGVC010000013.1:0-23403 GCA_965652255.1 uncultured Fibrobacteria bacterium
CCATCGACCTGGCGGGCCGCAACGTGCTCGAGGCCGTGCAGATGTCGGTGAACCCGAAGGTGATCGAGACGCCGCGCGTGGCGGCCGTGGCCGTGGACGGCATCCAGCTCATCTCCGTCGCCCGCGTCACCGTGCGCGCCAACCTCGACAAGCTGGTGGGCGGCGCCGGCGAGGAGACCATCCTGGCGCGCGTGGGCGAGGGCATCGTGTCGACCATCGGCTCGGCGCTCAACCACAAGTCGGTGCTGGAGAACCCCGACCGGATCTCCAAGACGGTGCTCAGCAAGGGGCTGGATTCCGGCACGGCCTACGACATCCTCTCCATCGACATCGCCGACGTGGACGTGGGCAAGAACATCGGCGCCGAGCTGGAGACCGACCGCGCCGAGGCCGACAAGAAGATCGCGCAGGCGAAGGCCGAGGAGCGCCGCGCCATGGCCATCGCGCAGGAGCAGGAGATGATCGCCCGCGTGGCCGAGATGCGCGCCAAGGTGGTGGAGATGGAGGCGCAGGTGCCGCAGGCCATGGCCGACGCCTTCCGCGCGGGGCGCCTCGGCGTGATGGACTACTACAACATGAAGAACGTGGTGGCCGACACCAGCATGCGCGAGAGCATCGCCGGCGGCCAGCCGCCGGCTCCCAAGGCCTGAGCGGGCGGAACGAAGCCATGCGCATCGAGCACATCATCCTCCTCATCATCGCGTTCAACGTGGTGAGCGCGCTGGTGCAGCGCTCGAGGAAGAAGAAGCGCGCGGAGCAGGCGTCGCAGGGCGCGGCGCGCCCGGGACGCCCGTCGCCGGATCATGCCGACCCGGAATGGGAGCCGGAGGACGAGGACGAGGAATGGGAGCACGGCTCCCGGCCGCGCCGGGAGGACGACCGGCCGGTGACCGAAATGCCGAGCTTGGGGCGCGACATCCTGGACCAGATCGCCCGCGACCTGGGCCTCAAGACCCCGAAGCCCGGGCCCGCGCAACCGGAGAAGCCCGCGCGCCGCGTTCCCGAGCGGCCCGCCGCGCCCGCGTCGCGGCGGGCGTCCGAATCCGTCGTGGCCCGGAGGTCCGCGGAACGGCCGTCTTCCGCCCCCGCCCCCGATCGGAGCGCCTTCGAGCAGCCTTACACGCCGCCCGAATACAGGCCCGAGTACAAATCCGGTTATTCCCGCCCCGGCGCCGCGTCGACCCCGAAGCGCCCCGGCGGAGATTCGACCCCGGTCCGGAAAGCCCCCGAATCCTTGCGTACGCCTCTCGTGAACCTGCACGAGCCGGGAAAGCTTCGCGAGGCCTTCGTCCTCAAGGAAATCCTGGGAGCGCCGGTTTCGCGCAGGCGCTAGCCCTTTTCGATCCCATCAATTTCCGTTCTTCGGGCGCACGGCGAACCGCGTGCTGATGGCGACGACTTCGCCGTCCCGCCGCAGGCGCAGGAAGCAGTTCTCGGAATGCGGCGGAGTCACGTCCCACCAGAACTCGACGGGCCCGTGCGACGGGATGTCCTGCGCGAGGGTTTGCCACGTATTGCCGCTGTCCCGTGAAACCTGCAGGTCGAGCGTATCGGGCACGTAGGCGTACCAACCCACGCGGAAGCGGGGGCCATCGGTATACGCCACCTCCGAAAAGGGACTCGGGCTCGGATCGGTGAAGACCGGGGCTGCGGGAGGCGGCTGGACCGCGACGACGATCGTGTCCTCGTCGCGATGGTTGCCGAATGCCGCCGAAAGCACGAACCGGTAGATGCCGGGCCAAGGAAAGGCCACGCGCGTCTGCAACGCGGTGCGGCTCTCGAGATCCGCCCTCGCGAGGGCGGGATCCGGATCGACCTGCCGCCAGAGTACGGCCAGGCGCGCGTCATTTCCTTGCAGGCCCGTGATTTCGCCCAGCAGGGCGAACTCCTGCCCGAGGATGGCCGAGCGGTCGGGTCCGGCGTTCACGGTCATGTTGTGAGGGGGCGCGGGCGGTGGCGGACGGTTCACGGGAGGAGCATCCTCGTCCACCTTGTGCCTCGGCCTTTCTCCGGGCCCCGCGGCGTGCGCCGGCTTGAGGGGCCTTTCCTGCCCGTCGTGATCGAGCAGGTGCAGCAGGAGGGATTCGTTGGCAGGCACTCCCTCGAGCACGAAGAGGCTGTCGACCACCACGGCTTGCCAAGGGGTTCCGGGAGCGACGATACGGATCAGTTCGGGCCCTTCCCGCTCGAGGATCCCCTCATAGCGCACCAGCGGTGCGAGGGGAAGCGCAATGGGAGCCGAAACCCCGGAATCGCGCAGGCGGAACCTGCGCGAGCCGGGATCGTAGGAGAGGTTCCGCAGGAGGGAGCCGGAACTGTCGTCGGAGACCAGGTGCAGGTTATAGGCGCGCGCGCTGTCGATCCGGAAATCCAGCGCGCTGAGCTTGGCGGCGCTGTCCCCGGCCAGCTGCTTTTTCAGGATCGGATCGGGGTCGGTGGCGGGATTCTGGTCGGCAAGGTAAAGGCTGAGCGTTCCGGTGACGCGGGCTTGGGCGCCCCCGGCGTCCACGAAGGCCACGAGGATCTCGGGATTGTCGACCCCGGAACTTCCCCCGGCCAAGGAATTCCCTCCAAGGCAGCCCTGGAAGGTTCCCGACAAGGCGGCCAAGGCGGCCGCGGCCGCGACAAGCCACCGTTGGGTCGAGCCTCGCCAACTCATGTCAACCCCCGGATGCCGGGGGCCTGAGCCCGGGCAAGCGGCTGTTGGGGAAAAGCTGCATCGTCAGGCTGTAGATGCGATCCTCCCCCTCGTCGCGATCCAGGATCTCGCGCAGCTCTTCGAGAAAGGAGCGCATGCGCTCCTTCACGGCGGCGAAGCCTTGGGCCGAGACGGTGAACATGAGGGCGTTGTACTGTCGCAACTCCGGCGGGGTTTGGTCGAGGATTTCCTGCGACATGCGCGTCAGTTCGAGCATGTGGTCGCGCGCGGCGCGGGCCTGGACGTCCTTCGGGGTGGAAATATGCTTATCGGAGAGCGTGTAGCCGTTGGCGGTGCGGCGAATCAGCCCAAGGTCGAGGAGCAGCCGGATTCCTTCCTCCACCTGGGCCGGAGTCACCGCCGGGAAAAGCCGGGCCGCGATGGCGGCGGGGTTGCGCTCCCGGGTCTCCATGCCGAAGAAATTACGAATGGCGCTGTAGTACCACCTGGAGAAATATTCGAACTGGCTTTCGGCCAGCACGTGGGCCCGCGAGCTGTGGAAGTTGGAGAGCCGCGCGAAGAAATGGTTCTTCTCCGTCATTCCCTTGGCCTGGTTGAACTGCACCAAGGTCTCGAAGTACTGGGCCTCGCGCTCGGGCAATGCCATGGCGCGCGAGAACTTGACACGGAGATTCTGGCTCAGGCTGCGGCGACCCTTGATCACCGCGGGCAAAAGGCTCGAGGAGGAGGCGGGCAGCCCCGCGTCCCGGGCGAAGACGCGCTGCGAAAAGGCGGGGTCGGTCTTGCGCCGCCATTGGCAGTAGTCTTCCAGGAACAGCCTGTAATCCAGGTACTGGAAGATGTTCGGCATGCTGTCGCCTTGGGGCTTTCCCATGCCTTAATCCTACTCTCTCCGGGGGTGGGAATGACGCTTCCGGCCCGCTTTCGAGGGGACATTCTGTTCCCGAAAGGCAGAGGCGAGCCCGGCCAAGATGGCGGTCACGACGAGGGCGGCCAAAAAACGGCGAAACATGGAAAGGGGGGTATCCTGCGGAATCCAACGGGTCGTCCGGGGGCGACGACGCTTCGAGGCCGACGGACCTCGGTGGGGACGGGGCCGGGCGGGGACGAATCATCCTCGAAAATCGTTCTCCGAGGCTGGCGGGGTCGCAAGGCGACGGGATAGCTTGAGGTCGTGAGGCGAGGTTTCTCGCCCGAAGTCGAAGGAGGTTCCCATGAAAACGTCGATGCGTTTCCTGTCCACGCTTGCCGCGCCCGCGGCCTTGGCGCTGCTGGCCCTGACGGCTTGCCAGACGGCCACGGAGTCCGGTCCCACGTCCTTCAACACACTGGCGGCCGAACAGGAAGCCGCGCTTCGCGCGGCTTCCGATTCGTTGGGCATACCGCGTCCCCCGCGCGAGGTCGCCTGCGCCACGCTGCGCGCGCACCTCGCCACGCTCGATTCGACGGCTCCCAACTTCGCGGGCCTAAGCCGGGCGGTGGCGCGCGTGTGCGAGCTCCTGCCTCCGCCGGAACGCGACACGACCCGGGTCCGGCCGGATTCCGCGGTCCGCGCGGCCCGTTGCGACTCGCTGACCGCGCTTCTTGCCTCGATGGATCGCACCGATCCGCGCTTCGGGGCGGTGGCTCGCCGCAAGGCGGTCGCGTGCGGCGAGCTTCCTCCCAAGCCTCCGCGCCCGGATACGGTTCGTCCCGATACCGGAAGACCGGATTCAACCCGTCCCGATTCCACCATGCGGGCGGCTCGGTGCGATTCGCTGACCGCGGCCTTGGCGGCGGCGGACAGTTCGGATCCGGGATATCAGGGCTTGGCGAACCGCACGGCCGTGGCCTGCGGGGAACGTCCGCCCGAGAGCCGTCCTTCGGCTGCTCGTCCCGAGGATCCGGAGGACGAGGATCCGGAGGATGAAGAACCGGTCGAAGGAGCATGAATCGCTTGAGATGAGGGCGCATCAAGGCCCAGGCTGATGGAGACCGGAGAGGGGAGAGTCGGCCGGGCGGGGGCCTGGCCGACGGGAGTCCGGCGTCCGCGAGGGCGCCGGACTTTTTCCGGGCCACCGTCGTCAGACGGGCTGGGAGACGCGGCGCGGCGCGGCCTCGGCCGTCGGCGCGTCCGGGTGGCCTTCCTCGGCATCCTGGCGTTCGCGCACGCGAGTGAGCTGCTGAAGCAGGTTCTCGACCTGGTCCGACGGGAGAAATCCCAGTTGTCGCTTGTGGAGCTCGCGCACGGGCTCGTCGAGTTCGTCGAGCAGGACGAGTCCCTCGGGCGTGATGCGGGTGGAGACGACGCGGCGATCGTCGGCGCCGCGGCCGCGCGCGATCAGCCCCCGCTTCTGGAGGCGGTCGAGCAGGCGCGTCACGTCGGGATCGCGCGTGACCATGCGCGCGGCGATCTCGCCGCAGGGGAGGCCCGCTTCGCCCGCGCCGCGCAGGATGCGCAACACGTTGTACTGGGGCGCCGAAACGCCGTGCGCCTTCAGGAGCGCGTTGACCCCGCGGCCGAGCACGTCCGCCGTGCGGACCAGGCTGAGAAAAAGTTCCTCCTCGCGGAGCGCGAACGGCCTCGTCTGCCGGAGTTCGCTGAGCATGTCGTGCTGGGTCACGGGTGAATGATACTCCGAATCGGTAATTTCCGCGAGGGGTTTCACGCTTGCGGGGTCCGGTCGCCTCCCGGACCTCCCCGGATTTTCGATTTCGCAGGGTTTATCGCTTCGCCCTTGTCCCCGCGTTACCCTTCGTTTCGCGCTCCAGGCCCGATCAAGCCTGAAAGCAGCCCGTTCACCCTGGCCACATACCCGGCGGGATCCCGCGGCGATGAGCCTTCCGCAAGGAGCGCCTGATCCACCAGCACGGCGTACCAGTCCGGCAGGCGGGCATCGCCGGGGTCGGCCTCGAAGCGATCCTTCAGCCCGCGGATGATGGGATGGTCGGGATTGATCTCGAGGATGCGCTTGCTCTCGGGAACGGCCTGGTTCGACATCTTCAGGATGCGCTCCAGGTTGGCGCCCAGCTCGTGCTCGTCGGCCACGAGGCAGCAGGGGCTCTCGCTCAGGCGCGAGGTGACGCGCGCTTCCTTGAGGAAGTCGGGCTGCTTCGCGGCGATGTCGGCGGCGAGCTTCGCGTAGGCGCCCTTCGCCTCCTCCTCGCGCGCCTTGTCCTCCTTCGACAGTTCGCCCAGGTCGAGCGCGCCCTTCGCCGCGTGAACGAGTTTTTTCCCGTCGAACTCCGCGAGTCCCTGCACGACCCACTCGTCGATGGGATCGACGAGGTAGAGCACCTCCACGCCCTTCTTGCGGAACACCTCGAGGTGGGGGCTTCCCTCCGCCGCCTTGCGGCTTTCGGCCGTGAGGTAGTAGATGTCCTTCTGGCCGTCCTTCATGTTCGCGACGTAGTCCGCGAGGCCGGCGAACTCCCCGGAAGGAAGCCGCGAGGACTCGAAGCGCACGAGGCGCTTGAGCGCGTCGAGGTGCTCCCAATTCATGTGGAAGCCCTCCTTGAGGACCGCGCCGAATTCCTTCCAGAAGGCCTTGTATTTCCCGGGCTCCTCCTTGGCGAGCGTCTCGAGAAGGTTGAGCACGCGGCTCACCGCCGACTCGCGGATCTTGTCCACGACGGCGTTTTTCTGCAGGATCTCGCGCGAGACGTTCAGCGGCAAGTCCTCGGAATCCACCACGCCGCGCACGAAGCGCAACCAAGGCGGCAAAAGCTCCTTGCAGTCGTTCATGATGAACACGCGCTTCACGTACAGCGACAGGCCGTGCGGGCGCTCGGGATGGAAGAGGTCGTAGGGGGCCTTCGCGGGCAGGTACAGCAAGGTGGAAAACTCGAGCATGCCCTCCACGCGGTTGTGCGACCACGCCAGCGGGTCGTCCCCGCCATGCTCCAGGTGCTTGTAGAATTCCTTGTACTCCTCGGGCGTCACCTCGCTTTTGGGCCGCAACCACAGGGGCTTGCGGTCGTTGAGCACGTCGGCCTCGCCCTTTTCATTCAAGAGCGCCACGGGATGCGAAAGAAAACCGCTGTACTTCTTCACGATGGCCCGGATGCGCCATTCCTCGAGGAATTCCTTCGCGTCGTCCTTGAGGCGCAGTTCGATGACCGTGCCGCGATCCGCCTTCGCGTCCTCCGCCAGCGTGAAAGTCCCGTCACCGGTGGATTCCCAGCGCCAGGCCGCGTCCTCGCCCAGCCGCTTCGTCACCAGCGAAACCCGGTCCGCCACCATGAACGCGGAGTAAAACCCCACCCCGAATTGCCCGATGAGGCTCGCGTCCTTTTTCTGGTCGCCCGTGAGCGACTCCATGAACCGCTTGGTGCCCGAGCTGGCGATGGTGCCGATGTTGCGCACGAGCTCCTCGCGGTTCATGCCGATGCCGTTGTCGACGATGCGCAGGATGCCTTTTTCCTTGTCCGCCTCGATGCGGATGCCGAGCGAGGCGTCGGACCCGAGCGCGTCGGGGTTCATCACGGCCTCGAAGCGCGCCTTGTCGAGCGCGTCGGAGGCGTTCGAGACCAGCTCGCGCAGGAAGATCTCGCGGTTCGAGTACAGCGCGTGGATCATGAGGTGCAGCAGCTGCTTGACCTCGGTCTGGAACTCCATTTTCTCGGGGGTTTGGGTCGTCATCTTTTCCTCCGTTCGGCCGGAGCACGCTCCGGGGAAAAGAAATTTAGGTAGGGGAGCAAAGGGCGGGGGTGGGATGAGGTGACAAGCCCGCGAAAGAATCCCGGACCGGGGAAGTTCTCCCCGAAGAATCTCCCTCCCCCGTTTCCTATGTTTCGCGCCGAAACAGGAGGGTTCCGGTGGATCCGAAGCAGCAAGCGGGCGAGTGGGCCGCGGCCCAGGTGAAGGACGGCATGGCGGTGGGCCTCGGCACGGGTTCCACGGCGGCCTTTTTCATCAAGGCGGTGGCCCGCCGCGTCCGCGAGGAAGGGCTCAAGCTGCGGCTCGTGGCCTCCAGCTCCTACTCGACCATCCAGCTGGCCGGCAGCCTCGGACTTTCGCTCGCCACCCTCGAGCAAGTGGACGCGCTCGACCTCTATGCCGACGGCGCCGACGAGGTCGATCCCGGCAAGCGCCTCATCAAGGGCCGCGGCGCGGCCATGGTGCGCGAGAAGCACCTCATTCATCTTGCTTCGCGGTTCATCGTGCTCGTCGATCCTTCCAAGCTCGTGGATCGGCTGGGGACGAACTTCCCGGTGCCGGTGGAATGCCTGCCCTTCGCCTCGGGGCTGGTGGAGAAGGAACTGCTCGCCTTGGGCGCGCGCTCCGTGGCGGTGCGGCCCGCGGGAACCTCGAAGGACGGCCCGGTGGTCTCGGACCAAGGGAACTTCGTGCTCGACGCGCGTTTCGATCCCGCGGGAGACGTGGCGGGGCTCGACGCCCGGATATCGACGATCCCGGGCGTGGTGGGCCACGGGCTTTTCACGCGATACGCCGAGCGCATCACCGTTGCCGTGGGGCGCGAGGGCGGCGTCGAGGTGATCGCCTGACATGCGCGTCGTGTTGCGCTGGCTGCTGAACAGCTTCCTGAAGGGCCTGCTCCTGCTCGCGCCCCTGGCGGCGACGCTGTGGGTGTTCTGGGCGGTGTTCTCGTGGATCGATGGGCTTCTCGGCTTCAGGCAGCCGGGCCTGGGCCTGTTGGCGACCATTGCCATCATCATCGCGGCGGGGGCGCTCGGTTCCTTCATCCTCGTCGACCGGTTCGTCGCGTGGATCGAGGCGGCGGTGAGCCGCGTTCCCGTCGCCAAGCTGATCTACTTCTCCCTCAAGGATTTCGTGGGCGCGTTCGTGGGGGAGAAAAAGGGCTTCAACAAGCCGGTGCTGGTCTCGCTCGGCCAGGACGGGTCCATCAAGGTCGTGGGCTTCGTCACGGTGGAGTCGCTGGAATCGCTTGGCCTTCCCGGCACGGAGGGGCACGTAGCCGTGTACCTGCAGCAGTCGTACAACTTCGCGGGCCAATTGGTGCTCGTCCCGCGCGAGCGCGTCACGCCGCTGCCCGGCGAAAGCTCCCGCTGGCTGACCTTCATCGTGTCGGGAGGGGTGTCGGGGAAGTAGCGATTCTTGCGGGTCGGTTCTTCGTGGGTTTGGGATTCTCCGCGAGCAATTCTCCGGATGGTTTGGGTTTGGGAAAGCGCGAGGGAGAAAAACGACAAAAGGTTCTGCGTTGTTTTTTCCCAAACCCAAACCAGCGAAGCCTTGCCTACGAAGAATCCCAAACCAAGGCAGGATGGATTCCGAAGGATCTTCCCCTACTCCTCCGCCATCTTACGGTCCCGGTGCGAGTCGTCCACGGGGTCGAGGTGGATGTTCACGGACCACTTCGATTTTTCCAGCGCGCGGATTTTCAGCTCGATCTCGTCGGCGATGCGGTGCGCGCGGCCGAGGGGGATGTCCTCGTCGAAAACGAGGTGAAGCTCGACGAAGTTGACCTCGCCCGACCGGCGCGTTTTCAGCTCATGCACACCGTTCACGAGCGGCGAGTGCGCGCGCGCGATTTCGAGGATGCGTTCGGCGAGCGCATCGGGAAGCGCGTGGTCGAGCAGCATGTCGAGGCCCTTGCGGATCAGGGGCAGCGCCGCCCACGCGATGTAGAGCCCGATGCCCGCGGCGATCAGCGCGTCGGCAGCCTGCCACCCGGTGAGGCGTATGGCGATCATGCCCAGGAGGACGGCGCCGCTCGACCAGACGTCGGTGCGGTAGTGCAGCGCGTCGGCCTCGAGCACCAGGCTGCGCGACTTTTTCCCCATGTGGCGCAGGTAGGCCGTGAGGCCCGCGGCCGCCAGCATCGAGACGAGCATGGCGGCGAGGGCGAGGTCGAGGCCGGCGGGAGAGATGGGACGGGGATGGAGCAGCTTGTCCACCGACTGCCACAGCACGAACCCCGCCGAGCCCAGGATGAAAAGGCCCTCGAAAAGGGCGGCCACGCCCTCGATCTTGCCGTGGCCGTAGTTATGGTCGGCGTCGCGGGGCTTTTCGGCGCCGCGCACGGCGACGGCGTTGAGAAGCGAGACGAGGAAGTCGAGCAGCGAGTCGAGCGCCGAGGCGAGCACGGCCACCGAGCCGGAGGCGAACCCGACGACGGCCTTCAGGATCGCCAGCGCCAGCGAGGCGAGGGTGGTCACGAAGGTGGCGCGCCGCGCCGGAGAGGACGGTTTCATCGCGGGGAAAGCTAGCTCTCCCGTGCGGTCATCTCCCTTCCGCCTGGGCGGCGAGCTCGCGATAGCGTTCCACCTCGGCCTGCAGCTCGGCGTCCTTGGGCGCGAGGCGCGCCGCCTTGTTCAGGAGTTCCAGCGCGGCCGTGGTCCGGCCCTGCCGGTGCAGGGCGTCGGCGAGGTTGAACAACCCTTCCAGCCCCTCGCGGTTGCCGTGCCCGAGCGCCTGGAAGTAGGCCTCCTCGCTGCGTTCCCACCACTTCGCGTCGAACGCCAGGTTGCCCAGGAAGATCGCCGCGTCGGTGAACCCGGGCTTGATCGCGAGCGCCTCGCGGAGCGGGTCCATGGCCAGGAAGGGCTTGCCGTCGCGGGCCAGCGCGTCGGCAAGCTTGTAGAGCCCGTCCACGTCGTCGGGACGCTGGGCCAGCCCTTCGCGATAGGCCGCGGCCGCCTCCCCGAAGCGGCCCTGCGCGCGGCGCAGGTCGCCCGCGTAGAACAGGAAGTCCACCTCCGCCGGCTTGAGCGCGTAGGCCTCGCGCACCAGCGTCACCGCCTCGTCGTATTCCTTGAGCGCGGCATGGGCCTCGGCCTGCTGATAGACGATGGAGACGTCGCCGGGATCGAGGGCGCGCGCCTTCTCGAGCGCGCGCAGCGTCCCCGCGTGGTCCCGCAGGCGCGCGTGCGCGTCGGCGAGGTACAGCCACGCGGAGATGTTCTCCGGGTCGTCGCGCACCACGCGGCGGTATGCCGCGATCGCCTCGCCGTATTGCTCCATGCGGAAGAGCACGGCGGCGAGGTTGGCTTGCGCCGGGGGAAGCGAGCCTCCGGCATGGCGCACGGCCTTGCGGTAGGAGGCCGCCGCCTCGGGCAGCCGGTTCAGCTGGAACAGGCAGTTGCCCTGGTTGAAGGCGGCGGCCGCGCGGTCGGAGCCGCGCTGCTCGGCGCGACGGTAAAGGATGAGGGCCTTGGCGTATTCTCCCTTTCCATAGAGGTCGTTGCCGCGGGCGATGAGGTCGTCGGCCGGCACGGCGACCGGCGCGGTCCCGCGCGTTTGCGCGACGACGGGCTCGGCGCCCAGCAGCAGCGCGGCGATGAGCAGGATTCGGGGGATTCGCGTGGTGTCCATGGGTTTTCCGGGATCAGTTGCTGAAGCGGACTTCGAAGGGCTGCTCGAGGCCGCAGAAGGGGACGGAGGCCGACCCCTTGCGCGCGGGCGAGAAGCGCGTCTGGCGCAAGGCTTCGATCCCGGCGGAGGCCATGCCCGCGCCCGCGGGCCGCTCCTGGGCCACGCGGATGTCGTACGGGCGGCCGCCCGCGTCCACGCAGAACGACAGCAGCAGGTAGGCGTCCTGTTCCCGCTTGCGCACCTCGTCGGGAATACGGAAAGGGGGCGGGGAGGCGGGGGCGGGACGTTCGTCGACGCCTTCGTCCGACCGGCCGCCGGCTCCCCGGGTGCGGTTGACGAGGTCGGGAGGCGCCGCCGCGCCGCTGGCGCCCATCACGCCGAGCTCCATCGCGAAACGAGGGCCGGAGCGCGGCGCCGCGGGCATCGGGCGCGCGCGCTCCGGCTGGCGCACGGCGCGCTCGGGGCGCGACGGCGGGGGAGGGGGAGGCTCCAGCGAGCGAACCACGTTCACCTCGGCCACCACGCGCGTGGCCTTCTTGGGGCTTCCGTGCATCAGGTGGTTCAGCAGCGGCAACGCGACCGTGACGAGGCCGGCCGCGACGGCGGCCACGAGCCCGATCAGGAAGTTGCGGAGGAAGGGAGGCATGGGTTCAGGGGGCAAGCGCGGCCACCGAGATCTTGCGGGCGCCGGCGAGGTTCCCGGCGTCCATGACGCTCACCAGGATTCCGGTGTTCGACTCGCGGTCGGCGACGATGACGATTTCGCCGGTCGTGCTGCCCGCGAGCAGCCGCTTCAGCACGTCCTGAAGCCCGGCGGGATCGACCTGCCGCTCGTTCACGTGGATCGCTCCGTCGCGGGTGACGGCCACCAGGATGCTCTGGCGGTTCAACTCGCCCGCGGACTGCGCCTGCGGCTTGTCCACGTCGACGCCGGTCTGCTGGGTGAGGGTGGAGCTCATGATGTTGAAGATGAGGATCACGAAGACGACGTCGATGAGCGGGACGACGTCGATGTGGAAGCCGGACTTGCGTCGCGAGGGGATCAGGAAGGACTTCATGGCATGGGCCTTTCGGGTTGCGCGGGCGGCACGGCGGGCGCGGCGGGCCCGGTGAGGGAGGGCAGGATGTCGTCCGGCGGATCCCCGGATTCCTTTCCGCGGACGGCGAGGTTGAGCAGCAAGGCGATGCCGTACTCCGTTTGGTCCTTGAGCCAGCGGATGCGGCCTTCCAGGCCGTACCCGAGCAGGATGAGGATGATGGCGACGAGCAGCCCGGTCTGCGCCGCGATGAGCGCCTCGGAGATGCCGCGCGAGAGGATCTGGGCGTTTCCGCTTCCGAACTCCTTCATGGCCTTGAAGGTGTTGATGAGCCCGTGCACGGTTCCGAGCAGGCCGAGCAGCGGCGCCGCCGCGGCGAGGGACTGGATGAGCGGGATGTGGCGCTCCAGCTGGAATTGCTTGTGGGAGAGTTTTTCCTCGAGCAGCGCGCGCAGGGAATCCTCGGGCAGCGCGCGATGGTCGATCACCAAGGCCGCCCCGTAGCCGGCGACGCCGGGCAAGTCCCGCGCGGCGGCGCGCGCGCCGGCCAGGTCTCCCACCCTGAGCCGCCGCGCCAAGGCCTCGAAGCGCGAAAGCAGCGCGCCCTCGCCCCGGTTCATGCCCAGCCTGAACCACGTGCGCATCACCAGGACGAAGCCCCAGAACGCCGCGCAAAAGATCGGCACCAGCACGACGCCGCCCTGCGACCAGGTCTCGAGCACGACATCCAGCATCCTTATGCCTCGGGCCAGATCTTGTTGAGCATCTCGAGGCTCTTGGAGGACATGTCGGCGTTCAGCGCGTCGGCGCGCTCCTGCAGCCAGCCGTGCACGAGCAACACGGGGATTGCGATGGCGAGGCCCGTCTCGGCGTTGATGAGGGCCTCGGAGATGCCCCCGGAAAGGAGCTTGGGATCGCTCGCGCCGAGCTGGTTCATCGTCTTGAACAGCGTGACGAGGCCGGCGACCGTGCCCAGGAGGCCGAGCAGCGGAGAGGCGGTCCCGGTGGCGGCCAGGAGAGAGAGCCGCCGCTCGTGGGCGGGGATTTCCTTGAGCAAGACCTCCTGGAGCGCGCGCTCGGCGGCCTCGCGCGTCTCGCCGGCGTTTTCGGCGATCACCTGCATCGCGCGCGCGAGGCTGCTGCGGGAGGCCGCGGCGTAGGACGCCGCGCCCGCCCAGTCGCCCTGGTCGGCGTATGCGCGGTAGCCCGCCATGAATTTCTCCGTGTTCACTGCGCGGCGGGAGTAGAACACGAGCCGCTCCACGATGAGGAAGAGGGCGAGGAAGCCCACGGCGAAGAGCGGATACAGGGTGACCCCCCCGGCCTTGAACCAGGCCTTGAAGCTCGCCCATGCGGTCTGGCCTTCGCCCCGCGTGTAGCCCGCGCCCGTGCTTCGGAACTGAAGCACGTCGAAGGGAATGGTCGCCCGGTCCTTTTCGCCGACAGCCGCGCGCACGGCGGCCTCGATGAGCTTGTTGTTGTCGCCCGCGAGGTTCTGCCGCCAGGCGAACGTCTTGCCCTGCAGGCTTCCCGTTCGCAGCAGGACTTGCGACGCGCCTTGGCCCTCCTTCTCCAGCTCGGCGACGAATACCGTGCCCAGCCGAAGCCGCCAGACGTTAACGGCCCGACCGTCCTCCAGCGTGGAGGCGCGTGTTTCCAGCGCGCGGCTGCGCGTCAGGTCGAGGCGGCTGAAGGACCCCCGCCAGAAGTGGCGCAACGCGGCGGTCACGTCGGGGGTTTCGCCGGCGAGGGCGCGCGAGGCCTCCGAAAACGCGAGGGTGCGGGCCTCGAGCCCCACGGGAAAGTCCGTGGAGAGCGCCGAGGCGGCCTCGTCGACGCGCCGACGGACCTGCGCGATGAAGGCGTCATGGGCGGCGCGGGTGGCCTCGAGGGCGTCCTTCTTCTCGTCGGCGGCGTCGCGCGCCTTGATCCACTCTTCCTCGAGCCGCGAGGCCTCGGCCGAGAGCCGGGCATAGGCCTCCTCGAGGGCGCGCGCGCGTTCCTCCGTTTCGCGGGCCTGGGCCACGGCCTTGTAGCGGGCGTCCCAACGGGCGGCCTCGCGTCGTTCCAAGGTCTCCAGCTTCTCGGCCCGCAGGGCCTCGAGCGCCGCCGCTTCCCGGCGCAACGCCTCCACGCCCCGGGGCTCGTCCTTCGCGAGGGCGGAAGCCGCGAGCATCGCGAGCAACAAGGTCGGGAATGCCGTCTTGGGGCTCATCAGCGGCCCCCTTCCGCGCCGCGGGCGTCGCTTGCGCCGCGCACGCCTGCCAACGAAACCTCGAGGGGAACGAGCTGGGGAGCCTCGCGGCCCGCCTTGACCATCACGGCCCGCTTCACGGCGTTCCGTTCCGACAAGCCGAGGTCCTCGCGCCAATTCCATGTCAGCCGGCCGCCGTCGAGGCGGGGTTCCAGGATGCCGAAGCGTCGTCCCTCTTCGTCCATGTAAGCCGCGGCCTGGTTTCCTATCCGCAGCACCTGGGCGTTCACGACCTCGCCGTCGAGGCGGGTGACCGGGCGCGAGGAGAGGGTCGCCTCGTCGCCTTCCTTGGTTTCCTCCCGCACCAACGCCAGGAGGCGCGAGAATGCTTCCTCCGGCGATGCCGACCCCGCCTCGATGTCGCGGCGGAGCGCGGCCACCCTGCCGGAGCGGCCCTCCACGTCGAGCGGCATTCCGCTCTCGATGCGCGCGCGCAGGGTGTCGGCGACCACGGCCAAAAAGGCCATCACCGCCCCCTCCCGGGCCTTGATCTCGGCGACATCGGCGGCGTGGCCATCCCCGCGCGCCCTTTCGGAGGCGATGCGCGCGCGGGCATCCTTCACCCGGGCCTCCAGCGCGGCGTTCTCGCGGGTCCTTCGCTCGACGTCGCGCGCGGCGCGCTCGCGGCTTCGGGCCGCGGAGGCCTGCTCCGCGGCGGCCAGCGAATCCGCCCGGCGGATTTCCGCCTCGGCGCGCTGCACTTCGCGCTTGAGGCGGGCGACGTCCGCCGCGAGCCTTTCCGTTTCCGTGGCGCCGCCCTGCGCGGTGGCGCGCTGCGGCGAGGCCGCGAGCGCCAACAAAAGCAGCATCGCGACGGATGCTCCGAACTTAAGGTGTCTCATGCTTCCATCCTTCCGTGAATTCCTCAGGACTCCGGCACGTCGCGGCACATCGTGCGCGCGACGTCGCGCTTGGCGCGGCAGTACGATTTGATCCCCTCCGAGCAGGCGGGCAGGTTCCAGTAGGCAAGCTGGCAGCGCTTCCAGAGGATGAGCTGGCAACCGTTGCCCGAGGCCGTGTTCTCGCATTCGGACCGCACCGCCGAGCAGGCGGGCACATCGAGGGGATAGTTCTCGTCGATGCAATAGCGGCGCTCCGCCTCGAGCTTGAGCAGGGGATTCGCGGCCGCCCAGGCGCGCGCCGAGTCGCGGACGGAATCCGGCAAGGCCAGGCTGTCCACCGGGTCGAGCCCGCGGTAGATCGCGTCGAGGCGGCAGTCGCCCGCGGTCCACCCGTTCGCCGCGCAATATTCCGGGTAGTACCCGATGCAGTCGCGGGCGCTCCACCAGCCCTTGTCGCGGCAGGCCGCCGCGCGGGTCACCGCGTAGGGAAAGGCCTGGGTGGAGCTGTCGAGGCGGATGTTCACGTCGAAGGAATCCACCACCATCCCCGCGAAGAATCCCCTTCCTCCCGAGACATTGGTCGGAAGCCGGATCTTCGTGCTGTTGAATTGCTCCTCGAGGGCGACCTGGAAATCCGAGTAGATCTTTTCCGTCCCGTAGAAGTAAATGCGGTTGCGGCCGCTCCAGAACCAGGCGTTCACGAAGCCCAGGGAGTCGAAAATGTGCCGGCCGTCGGGATTGGGCCAGTCGCCGAAGAAAAGAAGGCGGCGGTGGTCTCCCGGATAATAGAAGGACGAGGTGTCGGGCGCGATGCCGAAGAGGCTGTCGAAGGACGTGACGGGCCGGGACGCCGTGGTGTCGAAGCGGTGCGTGATCAGCACGCCCTTCACCGAGGCGGAGCGCCGCGACTTGAAGAAGTGCGAAAGGTTGCTGAAGTTGTTTTTAGCGCTGAGGTAATAGACGCTGTCGCCCCTGCCGTAGGTGACCAGGTCGGCCTGCAGCCAGGCGGTGAGTTCCTGGCGCATGCGGGCCCCGTTGGAGGCTTCCCAGGCGGCAAGCCCGATGGGGTTGCCCTGCAGGGCGAGCAGCGTGTCGCCATAACGATCCAGGAACAGCGCGCGCGGGCCCGGGGGCAGGCGCATGAACGTCGCCGAGTCGGTGATGTTGTCGAGGGCGGCGCCCGTCGTCACGAGGCTCGGCGCATAGGCGGTGTCGATGATCTCGAATTGCAGGGGAACGCTCGCCGTCGCCTCCAGCACGGAGGCCGCCGCGGCGCCCGCGCTGTCCCACACGAAGCGCGCGCGGAGCGCGTAGGATTGTCCGCGGAGGAATCGCGAACCCGCGGGCCCGGCGAAGCAATTCGGCGTGTTCGCGCGCGGGACCAGCAGCAGGGTTCCCGGGCCGTCGGAGAATGTGCCCGCGATGGTCACCGAATCGTCGTCGTAGAAGGCGAAGGCGTCGGTGGAGGGCTCGTCGAGGGCGAGCAGTTTCTCGAAGCACACATGCTCGACGGGCCGGTCGGCCACGGCATAGGCCGACACCGTGATGCCCCTGAAGGCCGGCCGGCTTTCGGGACGGTAATCCCACGGGCCGGGCAGGCATCCGCCCAGCGCTCCGAGCATCAGCGCGGCGGCGCATCCCATGGCAAAAAGCCTAGAAGTAGTACTCATAGCTCAGCAGGAAGGGGAAGAAGGGGAACTGGGTGACCGTGACGCGCTCCGGCGGGTTCTTTTGCCGGTCGTAACTGTAGAAGAAAACGTTCTCGTGGTTGGTGACGTTCAGCAGCGTGAGCGAGAAGTTCCATTTGCCCTCGCGCCCCCAATCCACGGGCTTCACGTCCCAACGGAAATACGCGGGCACGAAGGATCGATTGTAGCCGCCGTACTCCGTTTCGACATTGTCCTCGAACACGGGGGTGGGCCCTCCGGGGAACGCCGGATCGCCTTGGTCGATCAAATGGGCGGGCCTATGGCCGATAACCTCGGTGTAGGGAAGGCCGGTCGCGTACTTGACCTGCGTCGAGGTGCGGAAGTATCCCCCCTTGCGCCCGGGCGACCAGATACCCTCCGCCCCGATCCATTCGATGCCGGCATCGGCCTTGAAGCTGTGGGGCTGGTGCCACTTCGGGTAATAGGCTTCCTCGTAGTTCTGCTCCCGGATGACGGCGGTCCCGCGCGAGTAGCTGATCCCTCCCGACAGCGTGCCGCCCGGCTTGCGCAAGGAGGTCTCGAAACCGTAGGAGTAGCCTTCGGCTTCCTTGAATTGGTCGCCGAACTCGGCATCGGGATCGTTGGCGACGGAGTCGGGGATGTCCGAGGAGGAGCCGTTGACAAGCAGGTTGTGGAGGGTCTTGTAGTAGCCCTCGACGGAGAAGGAATAGGTCCCGAAGATGTTCTCGCGGGTGTATCCCAGCGCGAACAACCAGGAGGAGGATGGTTCGACGGTCCGGTATTTGGCGGGTTGCGCGGGGTAATAGAACTCGTTGAGGGTTTCCTGGTCGCCGAACAGGATCGAGTTGATGTACTGCACGTAGCGGCCCGCGTGGAAGTCGATCGCCTGGGCCGCGGGCAGGTTCCGCTTCAGCGAGAAGCGCGGTTCGGCCGTTGCCTCGTTCAGGGTGCTCATGTAATTGAGGCGCAGGCCCGGCGTGATCTCCCACTTCCGGTCCGGTGTCCAACGGTCCTGCGCGAAGGCGTGGACGAGCCAAAAGGGCGTCTCGTCGCGGTAGGTGAAGCCGGCAACCTCCTCCGTGCTGCGGAACACCACGCCTGAGCGTTCCACCCCGGCCCCGAAGGTCAGCCGGTGATCCTCGATTCCTCCGTACTCCAGCGCCTGCCGCGCCTGCCAGGTGGAGATGTTGTTGTAGAATTCGAAGATGTTCTCGAGCCCGAAGGACTGGCTCAGCAGGCTGTACGAAAGGGTTGTGCGCGATCTCCACGCATTGGAGAGGCGCCAGTCGAGATTGAGCGGGACCACCGTGTTGCCCCACTCCACCTGGAACGGGTCGAAATTCAGCCGGTCGCGGCCTTGGTAAACCGAAAGCATGAGCTCGCGCTCCGGGCCCAGATCCACCGCAACGTTTCCCTGCGCGTCGTAGAAGTAATAGTCGAGGGCGAGGTCGGTGAGGCCCTGGTTCCGCAGGTAATCGACCACTTGCTTGATGTAGGTGGAGCGCCCGGCCAAGAGCCAGCGGACGGGCCCTTGACGCCCTTCGGTGTGCGCCTGCGCGGCGAAGGTGCTGATCTTGAGCGACGAGCCGCTGAACCATGAATCCTCGATTCCCGTCGTGTCGTCGCCTTCCTTGCCGCCCCGCCGCGACTTCACGTCGAGCACCGAGGACAGCCGGTTGCCGTACTCGGGCGGAAAACCGCTCTTGTAGAAGGTGACGTCGTCGACCCCCTCCACGAGGAAGGTGGAAAAGAGGCCGAAGAAATGGGTGGGGGAGAACACGGGGGCATTGTCGAACAGGATCAGGTTCTGGTCGCTGCCGCCTCCGCGCACGTAGATCTTGGTGGAGAAGTCCGAACTCGACACCACGCCGGGAAGTCCCTGGATGGACCGGATCACGTCCGCCTCGGCGAGGCCCGGCATGCGCTTGATGAGCTTGGCCGAAACGGTCTCGCGGCCCATGGCGCGCTTGGGGGTCCGTTGCGCGCGCAGCACCACCTTTTGGAGACGCACGGCGTCGCCCTCCGGCGCGGCGGCGATGGACGCCGGCGCGGCATCAACCGGGGCTTCGGCCCCGGTGGCGGTGTCCTCGACCGACGGCTCGGCCACCACCAAGCCCGCGCCGCCGAGGCGCGCGGCGAACACGGTGTCGCGCCCGGCGTATCGCGTCTCGAAGCATTTCTCGAAGGCCGCGGGAGGTCGGCCGCGCCGCACGCAGAGCGTCCACACGGTGTCGCGGGGCAGGCGCAGCGAGAAGGGAACTCCCGGGACCACCGCGAGGGTGTCTCCCGTCTCGAGCAATTCGAGGCGATAGGGCCCGGGGGCGGGGAAGTCGGGATCCGACAGCACGCCGCTCAGCCGAAGGGCATGCGCGCCCGACGCGAGAATTCCTGCGATCATCATCGCGGTGATCCGGCGCAATTTATCCTCGTGTCGGTTCGGCGTGGCGGGTGAGCGGGGGGAAATCTAGGATTCAGGCCATTCCAAGGCACGTTTTCGGGTGTGCCAAGTTGTCGGTTTCGCGTTCGTGAGCGTTTTTCGCGAGGCATATCCTTGAAACACCGCGCGGGGACGAAAGTGTCACCGCCCCACGCGGAATCCCAACCAAGCCCCCGGCCACATGCTGACGTGATCCGAAACGCTCCTGAATAGCGGATAGTCTTCACCGGTGAGCGGTTCCCGCGAATGCGGATGATACATCACGTTGTACGACAGTCCCCCCACGACGGTGAGATAGGGCAAGGCCTTCCATCCCAAGCCCAGCCGTACGCGCGACCAGTTCGAGGCGACGTCCGCGTCGTCGAGCGAATACTCCCGCGTTTCGAACAAGGTGCTGTACATCAGTCCCGTCTCCAGGTAGAGCGGCGAGGTCCCGAGCCCGATCTCGCCCGCGACGCCCAGCGTCGGCGCGATCACCTGCTCATCGCCGATCTTCTTCGCGCCCACGGCGAGTTGCGAATGCATCCAGCGCGTCCCCGCCCGGAGACCGGCAAAGACCATCCCCGTCTCCTCCACCCACGCCTCGCCCTCGAAGCTTCCCTTGCGGCTGATGTTGACCAACCCGATGGGAACTCCCGACTCGTATTCATCCGACAGGTTGATGAGGCCGATCTGGTATCCGTTGACCTTGCCGGCGGCGATGTTCACGATCGAGGCGACCTGGAATCCCGGGGCGTTCGTGTTTCCGACGGAGAACCCCTCGATGCCTCCCGCCAGGTTCAGGATGGCGGAACCCTGGATGCCCCGCAATTTTCCGAAGGCGGCGTTGAAGATCGCCGCGCCCTGCGCGCCGTTCACGTCGCCTCCGGCGAGGTTGAAGATGCCGGCGCCTTGTCCGCCGCGGACATTCCCGCCCGCGGCATTGAACACGCCCGCGCCCTGCCCGCCCTTGACGTCTCCCGCCGTCGCATTGAAGATCCCGGCGCCTTGGCCGCCGGTCAAGTCTCCGCCGGCGGCATTGAAGATGCCGGCGCCTTGCCCGCCACGGACGTCTCCGGCCGCGGCGTTGAAAATTCCCGCACCTTGGCCGCCCCGAAGGTCGCCTCCGGCGGCGTTGAAGATGCCCGCGCCTTGGCCCCCGCAAACGCTGTCCGCCGACGCATTGAAGATGCCGGCAAGCTGCATGCCTCGCGTCTCTCCGCCCGAGACCCCGAAAATCCCCGCGAGTTGCCAGCCTTCCAGCCCGCCGCTGGCGACGTTGAGGATGCCGGATCCCTGCAACCCGCGCACGCGGCCGCCGGTGATGCCGACCAAGCCCCCGAGTTGCGCGCCCCGCAGGTTCCCCGAGACGACGTTCGCCTGCGCGATCTGGAAGCCGTGCAGGCTTCCGCCCACCGTATTGAGGCCGATCGCCGCCTGATACCCTTCGAGGTCTCCGCGCGTCACGTTGAAGGCCAGGGCGAGCTGTCCTCCGCGAAGGTTCGCGCGGGCATCGGTGGCCGCAAGGGCCAGCTGGGTTCCGTGCCAGTCGGTCTTTTGCGCGTCGTAGAAGATGGAGGAGGAAAAGCCCGCCTCTCCGGTCACGGGGACGTGATGGAAGGTCACGCTGTCGCCCTTTCCTTCCCGCGAGACGATCGGGTCGCCTTCCACCGTCCTGAAGTCGGAGGATGCGATCACGGCGGAGCGTCCGTCCGCGAGCCGCACAGAGGCCGCGCCCCAGCTTGCTCCCGACTGGAGGCGCATGTCGTAGCGACCGGCAGCGAGCCCGAGGTTCATCTCGCGCCCTGCGGGCTTTTGCAGCTCGGCGACGAGATGGCCGAGGCTGTCGCGGATGAACAGCCGCCCGTGCAGCCCCTCGGCCAGCACCAGCGACGAGGTGGCCTGGCGCAGGTCGGTGAGCACCACGTCGCCGCTGCCGCTGAGCTGGATTTCGTAGCCCGCGTGCTGCGGCCCGCCGCGCGTCGACACGGTGCGGTCGAGCGTCTCGTGGTAGGCGAACTGGTAGGCCTCGTGCAGCGTCACGCGGCCGTCGCGGCTGGCGTCGGCCGCGCCGCGCAGGCCCGTGTTGAGCGCATGGGTGAAGAACGAGCCGCGCAGTCGGTCGCTTTCCTGAGAGGCCTCGCTGCCGGAGCTGGAGGTGAGGAAGGCGTAGCCCTCGGAGCGCGCGGACTTGTCCACCATGAAGGCGGGCACGGGCGTGCCGCCCTTCATGCGCGTGAGCGCGCCCGAGGCGCAGGCGTCCACCACGGCGATGCGCACGTCGGCCCCGACGGCGTTCATCCGCTCGCGGAAGGCGCGGTAATCGAAGCGTTCGCTTCCCAGCAGCAGGCCGCGCTCGTCGGCGTGGCCGGAGTAGTACACGATGGCCTCCGCGCGCGCTCCCGCCTTTTTCGCCGCGGCGATGCGCGCGGCGAGCCGGTCGAAAGCGCCGGCCAGAGCCGCGCTGTCGGGGTCGGTCAGAAGCTCCGCGTCGCCGGGGTGGAGCCCTCCCAGTTCCTCCAGCGTGCGGCTGAAGGCGAGGGCGTCCGCCCCGGAATAGAGCAGGCGTTCACGGTCGCCCCCGCCCTCGTGGGCGGCCACGGAGAGCGCGAAGCGGCGCGTGGCCCCTTCGGAAGCCGAGTGGGAGAAGGCGGGAAGCGCCAGGGCGCTTGCGAGCAAAAGGGTTGAGGCGGTTTTCATGATCCATTGTCCTTCAGGAGGTCGAAGCGCACCGCCCGCAATCCTTGGTCGCGCGCGCCGGGAAGCTTGCCGGCGTGCAGCGATTCGAGGACGGGGCGCAGGGGGAAAGGTTTTTCGGAGAGCAGCAGGTAGAAGCGTTCGTAGTCGGGAGCGGCATCGAGCCGGAAGGCGTCCGGCAACAGCGGCTCTCCCGGCTCCAGCCTTCCCGCGCTGTCGCCGGTGGGCGGCCAGTGGCGGGTGACGCTGCCGTTTCCGTCCACGGAGAAGATCGCGCCGTACGGGAATCCGCCCGCCCGGTATCCCACGCGCAGCTCGTCGCCGGCGCGCACCACGGCGCCGGGCTGCAGCGCCTCGGCGCCGCGATCGGTGCGGCGGAACAAGGCCAGCGCGGGCCCCAGACCCTTCGAGCGCGTGTCGGAGGGGGGCTCGGCCGCGGCGACGCGCGGCCGGGATTCCCCCTCTCCGGGCACGCCGGGAGCGCGAGGCGTATTCGCCTTCTCCGGAACGGACGAAACGCCGGCTGCGCCTTCCGACGCCGGGACCGGCGCAGGTTCGGTCCCCCGGAGGGTACCCGAACTCTCGTCGATCACGGAGGAACCCCCCATGCCTTTCCACGTTTGCCACACGGGAACCGACACCAGCGCGAGGAACAGCGCTCCCGCGAAGGCGGGGCGTCCCCAAGAGCCGAACAAGGGTCCGAACCTGCCGGGGGTCTTCTTCGCGGCCGTCGCACTTTCCGGTGCTCCTTCGCGTCGCAGTTCTTCCTCGATGCGTTCGCGTCGCAGCCTATCTTGGAGGCGGCGGGCCATCGTTTCCGGTGAATGCTCCCGCAACAGGGCCTCGTTCGAGGCGCGCAGGCTCTCGAGCCGCGCGCGCAGTTCCGGTTCGCTCGCGAGACGACCTTCGAGCTCGCGCAAGCGCTCCCTCGGCAGCTCGCCCAGGGCGTAGCGCTCCAGCAACAGGTCCGACACGGGATTCGGGGTGGAGGGAGTGCGTTCAGCCACGGGCGGCCTCCGAGTCGGCCAGCTCCAGGGAACCGGCCTTGAGGGCGCGCAGGCGCTTGCGCACGCCCGAGACCGAAAGCGAGGTCTCCTTCGCCACTTCCTCCAGCGTCAGGCCGTCGACGAAATGCAACACGGCCATGACACGAGTCGATTCGCGCGCGGGTTCCGGGAGACGGTTGAAAATGCGGTCGAGCAGGCGTCCTGCGGCGGAGCGCGTTTCGATGTCATCGTGCGAGGCTATGGCATGCAGCGCGTCCTCGTCGCGCGTTTCCGCGCGGCGGGCGCGGCCGCGCAGCCGGTTGAGGCAGATATTGGTGGCGATCCTGTAGAGCAGGCTGGAGGGGTACTCGGCCTCGAGCAGAGCGGGATGTCGCATAATTTGCATGAATACCTCCTGCATGGCGTCCTCGGCTTCCGCGGAATCCCGCAATAGCCGACCGCAACGCCGCAGCACGAGCGGGCCGTATCGCCTGTACAGGTTTTCCAGGTTTCCGGTGTTCATGCCGCCTTTTCCCTTGGAACACCGCAAAGGGAGAAAAGTGTCAC
>CBFGVC010000014.1:0-23023 GCA_965652255.1 uncultured Fibrobacteria bacterium
GTAGCGCAGGCGCGTGCCGGCGCGGCGGCGAACGGGGTCGAATTCGTCGAGGTGGCGCTCGAGCCGACGGCGATCCCACGCGGGCAAGGCTTCCTTGCGGGCCTCGGCCTGGCGAAGGGCGTTCAGGACTTCGTCCTTGGTGCGGGGCAATGTCTTCCAGAACCCCGGTTCGATCACGCCCTTTTCGTCGAGGCGCTGCAGGAAGGAGGCGACGGGGTGGGTGACTTCGATGGGCTGCGCGGCAGCCGAGGCGGCGAGCGCCGCGAGCAGCCGGAGCGTGGGGTTGAGGCGAGGCATGGAGGGGGGGAAGTTAGGAAGAATGGGAATTGGAAACTCCACCGGAAATGGAAACTCGACCCCGAAATCAGGCTCCGATTTCCCATTTTCCATTTGTCGCCTCCCACCCTGCTATCTTTTTCCCATGATCCTTCCCCTGCATCTCCTCGGCCGGGATCCCCAAACCCTCGAACTTCCCGGCGACGCCAACGAATCCCCCGAATGGGCCGAAACGGGGATCACCGGCAAGGTAGGGCTCCGTCTCGACGTCACGCCGCTGGCGGGGGAGTCGTATCTGCTGCGCGGCACGGCCTCGGGTCACCTCGACGCCGAGTGCGCCCGGTGCGTGGAGAGGGTTTCCCAGCCGTTTTCCGTGGGTTTCAACGTGATCCTGGGCCAAAAAACCTCTCCCGGGCTCGAGTGGGTCGATGACGAGGACCAAGGGGTGGAGGACTACCAGGCCAAGGCGGGGCCGGATGTGACCGAAATCCCCTTCGGGAACGTGATTGCGGAACAAGTCCTTTTGAACTATAATTTGCACCCCCTTCCGGAACTCGACGCTGCGGGACGCTGCGTTTTGTGCGGTCGGGCACCGGTTGTCGCGGATACCGCGAAAACGGAAAAAGCGGAGGGGATCGACCCCCGCTGGGCGAAACTCGGAGAGCTGAAGGGCGAAAATCCCGAAGGCTCGGGCAAAAATTCGGGCAATAGGTCGAGCAACAGTTCGAGCAACAGTTCGAGGAAAAGCTCGGAGAAAACACCCGAAAGATGAATTTGGGGGGCGGGCCCTCAACCTTCCTTCGCCGGTCAACACAGGGCGCTGGATAAACAGGGAGTTCAAGGGAGTTCACCATGGCAGTACCGAAGCGAAAAACCTCGACGGCCCGCCGCGACAAGCGCCGGACGCACTGGAAGCTGGAGGCCGCAGCGGTCACCAAGTGCTCCCATTGCGGCCAGAACAAGATCGCGCACCGCGTATGCGGCAATTGCGGCTACTACGGAAACGTCGAGGTCCGCCAGCCGGCGGAATAACGCACCGATTCCGGATTCATGATCAAGGTCGCACTCGACGCCATGGGCGGGGACAACGCCCCCGCCGCCGTGGTGGAAGGCGCCGTGCTCGCCGCGCGCGAGGCGGCGGGACGCTACGGCATCGTGCTCACGGGCCCCGAGGACGTGATCAAGGGCGAACTCTCGCGCCTTGGCTGGTCCGGCGAGGGGATCGAAGTGTTCCATGCGCCCGAAATCGTCGCGATGGACGATTCCCCGGCCGCCGTGCTCAAGACCAAGCCCAACTCGGGCCTGGTCACCTGCGTCGCCCTGCAAAAGAAGGGGCTGGTGCAAGCCAGCATCTCCGCGGGCAACTCGGGCGCGATGATGGCCGCCTGCCTCATGATCCTGGGGCGCGTGGGCACGGTCTCGCGTCCCGCCATCGCCTGCGTCATGCCCTCGCTGGGCAAAAAGACCGTGGTGCTCGACTGCGGCGCGAACGTCGACGAGAAGGCGGCCACCTTGGTTCACTTCGGCGTTTGCGGCTCGGTGTACGCCGAGGCCGTCCTGGGGCGCACGAACCCCAAGGTCGCCTTGCTCAACGTGGGCGAGGAGGAAAAGAAGGGCCCCGAGGTGCTGCAGGAGGCCCACCAGCTCCTGAAGACCGCGCCGCTCAACTTCGTGGGCAACGTCGAGGGCCGAGACCTGCTCAAGGGCGAGGTGGATGTCATCGTCACCCCCGGCTATGCCGGCAACGTGGTGCTCAAGCTCATGGAAGGCTTCCACGAGTACCACCTCGCGCTGTTCGGCACGGTCGATTCCGACGCCGGCCGCCAGTTCGAAAGCGACTGGGACTATTCCAACATCGGCGCGGCGCTATTGCTCGGGCTCAACGGCACGGGCCTCATCACGCACGGACGCGCCGACGCCAAGGCCATCAAGAACGGGCTCGAGGCGGCTTATCGTCAGGCCGCCGCGGGCGTCACGGAGAAGATCGCGGCCCGGCTCGCGCAGGCGGGCTGATCCGGGAGGCCGGGTTCACGACGCATGGGCGCCATCATCCGCGGCTTGGGGATTTCGCTCCCCGACGACATCCTGACCAACGCCGACCTCGAACGGATGGTGGACACCTCCGACGAGTGGATCGTCACGCGCACCGGCATCCGCGAGCGCCGGATCCTTCCCAAGGACAGCCCCCTCAAGGCTTCGGATCTCGGCGCCGCCGCGGCGCGCCAGGCGCTGGAGCGCGCCGGGGTGAAGGCGGAGGACGTGGGAGCCGTCCTCGTGGGCGGCATCGTCCCCGACATGCAGTTCCCCGCGACGGCCTGCATCATCCAGGAAAAGATCGGGGCTCGACACGCCTTCGCCTTCGACATCACGGCCGCGTGCTCGGGGTTCGTTTACGGCGTCAACATGGCCTCCCTCCTCATCGACTCGGGGCAATGCGATCATGTGCTCGTGATCGGCGCCGAGACGCTTTCTCGGGTGACCGATTGGACCGACCGCAACACCTGCGTCCTCTTCGGCGACGCGGGCGCGGCGGCCGTGCTCAGCCGCGGCCCCGAGGGCCGCGGCGTGATCCGCTCGCTGCTCCGCAGCGACGGCGGCGCGGCGGGAATCCTCAGCCTCGACAGCATCGCCGCAGCCGCGCTCGATCCCTCCTCGGCCAAGCCCTGCATCCGCATGGACGGCAAGCAGGTCTTCAAGCTCGCGGTTTCCGAGGTCTCGCGCGTCGTCGTCGACGCGCTCGCCTTCGAAGGCCTCAGGCCCTCCGACCTCGACCTGTTCGTGGCCCACCAGGCCAACGTCCGCATCCTCTCGGCCATCGGCGAAAAGCTGGGCCTGCCCGAGGACAAGGTATTCGTCAACGTGCACAAATACGGAAACACCTCCGCGGCCTCCGTCCCGCTCGCGCTGTACGAGGCCGAAGCCGAGGGTAGGCTCAAGCCCGGCATGCTCGTCGCCCTCGCCGCCGTCGGCGGCGGCATGGCGTGGGGGGTCAACCTGGTGCGGTGGTAAGGGCGACCCATGGGTCGCCCATGCGGCCCGCGCCATGCGAGGGCGAGCCATGGCTCGCCCATACCTGAAAGGACCTCATGACCAAGCGCATCCTGCTCTTCCCCGGACAAGGCTCCCAGTACCTCGGCATGGGCAAGAAGCTCGCCGAAAGCCATGAGGGCGCCCGGCGCCTCCTCGACGAGGCGAACTCGGTCCTGGGCTTCGACCTGGCCGACATCATGTGGAACGGCCCGGAGGAGAAGCTCACTTCCACCGACAACACCCAGCCCGCCCTGTTCACCGTCTCGATGATGGCGATGGAATGGCTGAAGGAGAGGAACCTTTCGTACGACTACGCCGCGGGTCACTCGCTCGGCGAATACTCGGCGCTGTGCGCCGCGGGCGTGTTTTCCTTCGCCGACGGCCTGAGGCTGGTGCGCCTGCGCGGCGAGCTGATGGCCAAGGCCGGCGTGGCCCGTCCGGGCGCGATGTCCGCCATCCTCGGGCTCGAGCGCGACAAGCTGGAAGAAGCGCTCAAGGCTGCTTCGGCCTCGGGAACCGTCGTCGCGGCGAACTTCAACAGCACCACGCAGATCGTCATCTCCGGCGAGGCGGCGGCCGTGGCCGCCGCCGAGCAGCTCTGCGCCGACGCGGGCGCGAAGAAGGTGGTGCGGCTCGCCGTGAGCGGCGCGTTCCACTCGCCGCTGATGGAGTATGCCGTCGAAGGGTTCAAGCCGGGCCTGGAGGCTGTCGCCTTCTCGGCTCCGAAGGTTCCCGTGATCCAGAACGTGACCGCCAACGCCGAGACCGATCCCGACGCCCTCAAGGCCGGCCTGCTGAAGCAGCTCACGGCTCCCGTGCGCTGGGTGGAGTCGATGCAGTTCGCCGCGGCGCAGGGCGTGACCGAGGGGCTCGAGGTCGGCGCCGGCAAGGTGCTCATGGGCCTTCTGCGCGGCATCACGCGCGACGTGAAGGTGACGCCGGTGGAGAACCCGGAAGACCTGTCCTGAAAAAATCGGAAATCGGAAATCGGAAATTTGAAAGCCGGAAAGAATCATCCTCACGGCGTTCTTTTCATATTTCCTATTTCTGATTTCATATTTGAGGAGTTCCCCCATGCTTGACTTGTCCGGCCAAACCGCCCTCGTCACCGGCGCCAGCCGCGGCCTCGGCTACGCCATCGCCCGCCGCCTCGCCGCGCAGGGCGCGACCGTCCACTTCGTCGCCCGCGGCAAGGCCGGGGTGGAGGAGGCGGCGCGCAAGGTCGCCGAGGAAACCGGCGCCGTCACCTTCGCCCACGCCGCCGACATCTCCGACGCGGCTGCCGCGCAGGGGGTGTTCGACGCCGCCCCCGACCTCGACATCCTGGTCAACAACGCGGGCATCACCCGCGACGGCCTGCTCATGCGCATGAAGGACGAGGACTTCGACGAGGTGATCCGCGTGAACCTGCGCTCGGTGTTCTTGTGCACGCGCGCGGCGGTGAAGGTGATGATGAAGAAGCGCTACGGCCGCATCGTGAACCTGACCTCGATCGTCGGCGTGCACGGCCAGGCCGGGCAAACCAACTACGCCGCCTCCAAGGCCGGCATCATCGGCTTCACCAAGGCCACCGCCAAGGAAGTCGCCTCGCGGGGCATCACCTGCAACGCCATCGCACCGGGCTTCATCGAATCCGACATGACCTCGGTTCTCAGCGAGGCCCAAAAAAACGGCATCCTGGCATCGATCCCCCAAGGCCGCATGGGCAAGCCCGAGGAAATCGCCGACCTGACGGCTTATCTCGCTTCGCGCGAGTCGGCCTACCTCACGGGCCAGGTCCTCTCGATCGACGGGGGCATGGGGATCTGACCGGGGCTTGAACCGGTCGTCGCGGGCAAAATTCCCCGGCAGGGGGTATTCGCTGCGGGATTTCGTGTTGTTCGGGGTTCTGACGGTGTCCCACCGTGGCTTTTCCGAAGAGGTTTCCCTTCCGGGCGGAAACGCTGAGGCAGGGAAGAGTCACGGCCATTTACAGACCCCATTTTTATCATAGATTGCTTTTGTTTCGTGGATTTTCCACAAAAAGCGAAGCATAAAAGGGTAGAAGGCGATAGATTACCCGTAAATATGTCATGGCGGGCGGCAGGCTCCGCCGTGCCTTTCGAATGAGCCCCGGTAGAAGAGGAAGCCCGCTATGTCCAGAATCCTTGCGCCACGCGCGAAACTTTGCCAGGCGGAGCGCATGGTCACCGGCATTCGCGCACGTCTCCTGATCCTTTTCGCGGCGGTCGCCGCGACCGCCGCCTTCGCCCAGACGCCCGCCGCGCCGACCTTGGTCGCGCCCGGCAACGAAGCTTCCCGCGTCGCCTCGACGCAGTTCCAATGGCAGGCCGTGTCGGGAGCCACCAGCTATCACATCCAGGTCTCCACGGCCTACAACTTCGGCTCGCCGCTCATCAACGACTCGAGCCTGACCGACACCTCCATGACCTCCCCGACCCTTCCGCAGCGCACGGTTTTCTTCTGGCGCGTGCGCGCCAAGAACGGGAGCGGCGCCGGGTCATGGTCGGCGATCCGGACCTTCACCTCCGTGGTTCCGCTTCCCGCTCCCGACAGCGCCGGGTGGATCCGGCTGTTCCGCGGCGACAACGCCGCCGACTTCTTCATCGCCAACAACGGGAGCACGCCGCCGGGCCGTGTGCTCACGACGTTCCCGAACAACACTTACCAGGTCACCGGAGACACGATCCGGGTCAGCGGATCCCCCGCCGGGCAGGTTTATTTCAAGCAGCCCTTCTCGCATTACAAGGTCCGCTACCAGATGCGTTTCCCCAACTTCAGCGGTTCGGGGAACACCGGCACCGGAAACTGCGGCATGCTGCTGCACGTGCAGGCGCACGACAATCCCACCCAGGGCTTCCCCCGCTCGGTCGAATCGCAGGGCGATCCGACGCAAGGGATGGGCCAGCTCTGGCCCATCGGCGACGTGTGGGTGACGGTCAAGGCCCGCATGGTTTCGGGGCGCATGCAGTACGACTCCACCATGACCACCGAAGTCGATTATGGGGGCGCCAACTGGAACTCCCGCGTGGTGGTGGGCCAGAACGGATGGGGCCAACCCACCTTCGCCTCGCAGCAGCAAGGGGGGTGGGTGACGCAAGAGGCCCACGTGTACGGCTCCGACAGCGTGATCCACCTGGTGAACGGCGCGGTGCGGATCAAGTACCGCAATCCTCGCGTCTCTTCCGGGGGGACGGTCAACAACGTCTCGAAGTTCCTGAACCGCGGCCTGATCGCCTGGCAGTCGGAAGGCACGTCGGTGTGGTACCGCAACATCGAGATCCAGCTCATGCCCGGCGACTCGCTCTACGAGTCGCTGTACACCTCGGTCGCCGGCCGGGCCCACGAGCGCGCGCGCGTCGCCGCGCCGCGGGCCGTGTTCGACGCCGGAATGGCCGCGCCGGTGTTCACCCCGGCCGACGGCGCTCCCGGAACCTACGACATGCGCGGCCGCAACCTCGGCGCGCCGGCGATCCGGCCGGAACCGGGCCGCCTCAACGACAAGACCCAGCAGGAGAAGTGACATGACCCGCCCACTCAATCTCCGGCGCCTCGCGCCGACCCTCGGCCTGGCGGCGGCCGTGCTTGCGGCCTCGGCCGCGGCGCAGTCGCGGCCCCGCGATCCGTTCGTGTTCCGCACGGTGCTTCGCGACAACACTTCCGTGACCAGCGCGTGCACCGCGGCGAACAGCTGCATGAACCGCCTGGTCGCGGTGCTGTTGAACCCGCAGATGACCGCGCTGTACTCCACCGAGCGCGGCTCGCTCTACGTCACCCGCAACGCGGTCCCCCAGGACGGCAACCTGACCTACAACCACGTGCAGTTCGGCTCGCGGTTGCAGTGGCCCTCCGGAGGCTCTGCGGGCACCTACCTGCACCGCAACACGGAAGCCCAGCCATGGCAGATCCTGCAGAATGACGCGCCCGTGGCCACCACGGTCAACTACCGCGGATTCAGCCTCGGCACCGGGGTCGACACGAACAAGGTGACCTTGCGCCACGACCTTGCCGCGGGAGCCACGACCGTCAGCGTCTCCGAGATGCCCGAGTACGTCTCCGTGGGCGGAAACCCCGGCCTGCAGCGCACGATCCAGGTCACCGGGCTCGGCGCGGGGCAGAGCCTGCGCCTGCACCTGAGCGGCCAGGTGAGGCCTGAGACCTGGACGGTCTCCGGGGCCGGAACCCTGGATGGCGCGAGCCCCATTTATCTCAACATCCCCGCCAACGGCACCGTCGTCGTCACCGGATCCTGGCAGCCCTGAGGGCGGCCCAAGAAGCGCAAGCGAGGAACGCATGAACATGAGAAACATCCTTACCGCCGGAGCCTTCGCCGCCCTTGCCGCCGCCTCGGTCCAAGGCCAGGCCGGGATCCACCCCAGCTACAACTTCTTCAACCTGAGCGGCCAGTTCACCCCGGCCAACCAGTTTTACGGGCCCAACGCATTGCCCCTCGTGGGCGCCATGGACGTCTTCCCCGACGGCCGGGTGGCCATCGCGGAGTGGGGCGTGCCCGCGTCCGTCTTCATCCTCACGGGGCTCAACACGGGCAACACCGGCATCCAGGTGAAGCGCTTCGCCAAGGGCCTCGACAACGTCATGGGCCTCAAGATCGTCAACAACGAGATCTACGTGCTCGAGCGCGAGGGGCTCACCCAGCTGCTCGACACCGACGGCGACGGGGTGGCGGACCAATACAACAGCATCAACCAGTCCTTCCCGTCCAACACCAGCATGCTCAACCTCGCCTACGACCTCGGTTACCGGGGGGGCGCGTTCTGGGCGGCGCTCTCGGCCGACGTGGCGACGGGCGGATACAGCTTCGGGTCGAGCCAGCAGACCAGCGTGACCGCCCTTCCCGGGCGCGCCACCCTCTACAAGCTCAATCTCGACGGCACCAGCGAGGCCTGGGCCTCGGGTTTCCGCAATCCCAACGGCATGGGCGTGTTCGGCGGCGACCTTTTCGTCACCGACAACGAGGGTTCGTGGACGCCCTCCTCCAAGCTCATCCATGTGAAGCAGGGGCGGTTCTACGGCCACCGGACCAATCCCGTCGGATCGATCCAGGCGGCCGCCAACAACGTGCAGTCGCCTCCCGTCATCTGGACGAACTGGGAGTCGGGCTCGGGCTTCACCCAGGCGCATTCCACGGGACGATCCGTCGGCAACCCCATCATGCTGCGCCAAGGGCGTTATGCGGGCCAGTTCCTCATCCCCGACTTTCCTCCCGACTACCAGCAGAACCGCATCTTCCGGGTCTTCGTCGAGGACATCGGCGGGGAGCTCCAAGGCGTCATCCTGCCCTTCGTCAAGGGCGGCACCACCACCGGGCCCCACCGCATCCAGGAATTGGCCGACGGCAGCCTCGCGATCGGCATGATCGGCAGCAACTGCTGCTGGGGAAACCGAAACAACATGGGCAAGGGCTTCAATGTGCTTCGCCCCAACACCTCGGCCCCCGTGCCCTTCGAGGTGCTGGCGATCCGCACCAAGGGCGTCGGCGTGTTCGAGATCGAGTTCACCAAGCCCCCGGTGGACGCGCACCTCACCTCCAAGTATTCACTGCGCACCTGGCGCCACAACGCAGTCGAGAACTACGGCGGAGGCCGCAACCAGAACGCCGCGAACCTCACGGTTTCGTCGGCGACCGTTTCGGGCGACGGCCTCAAGGTCACGTTGAACGTCACGGGACTCCCCACTGCCGAGGCGCTGGCCGGCGAAAGGGGAACGCGCCTCGTCAAGTTCGTCTTCAACGGGATCGCCGCCAGCGCCACTCCCGGCGACACCTTGTGGACCCACTTCGCCGTGTACACGCTCAGCCAATACGGGCCCGGCACCGACTACGTGCCCACCCCCGTCGCGCCTGCCGCGCCGCCCGCCGTCCGCTCGGGCTGGAAGCTGGTCGCCGGCCCCGGGCACCACGTCGTGAACTTCCTTTGGGATTCGCCGCAGCCGCGTCGTGTCGCCGTGTACGACATGCGGGGAGCCAAGCGGCTCGAGGCGCGCGCCTCGGGATCCACGGTACGCCTCGAGACCGGCTCGTTGGCCAAGGGCATGTACTTCGTGCGCGTCCTGAGCCCGGGCGGGGCCGCCGGGGCTTCTTCGCAACCGCTGCTGATTCACTAAGAGGATAACCATGCGATTCAAGATGAAGAAGATCCCGGCCGCCCTCGCGGCCTCGCTCGTCGCCGCCGCGTCGGCGACGGCGCAGGACACGCTCAACGCGTTGACCTCCTACGAGCAGGCGCAAGGATTCGAGCTGATGTTCGACGGCGCGAACGCGGCGACCTTCCGCGACCGGTTCGTCAACTATCAACGGAACAACACGTCGAACACGAACCTGCACGCCGGGTGGACGGTGAACACGGCGCAAACCGATCCCGACCTGCCCCAGGCCGCCTTCGGCGCGATCGTCAACGGCAGCGCCAACGTGGACGTCCGCAGCCGACAGGTCTATCGCGACTTCGACTGGCGCTTCGAATACCGCAACAGCGGCAACCAAGGCGTGTTCTACCGCTTCGACGTCTCGGGCCAGTACGCCTGGGAGACCGGCGTGGAGTACGCCATCGACAACAACGTCACCCAGTCCACGCTCAAGTTCCGCGCCGGGGCGGCTTACGACGTGTTCGCGCCCTCCGAGCAGGCCTATCATCTCCGCAACACCAACAAATGGAACTCCCTTCGCATCGTGGCCAAGGGGGACAGCGTCGAGCATTGGATGAACGGCGTCAAGGTCGTGGCCTTCCGCTACTGGTCTCCGGAATTCCTCACGGCCTACCAGAGCAGCAAGTGGACCGGCTACAGCCGTTTCTGCCAGACGGCGCCGAACAACCGCACCTTCATCCCGCAGGGTTACATCGGCCTCCAGGGCGACCATGGCGGCGCCTGGCAGATCCGCCGGATGCGCATCCTGCACGACTCGACCGCGTCCATGGACCGCGTCAAGCTCGGCCCGGTCGATACGTCGAGTTCCGTCTCGATCCTTCCGGCGCACGGGCGTCCCGCTTCCTACCGGCTGCAAAGCGCGCCGGGTCGCCTGATGATCTCCTCCGCCTCGCCCTTGCGCCTCGTGGAAGTGCGCGCGCTCGACGGCACGCTGGCGCGCAGCGCCCGCGTGCCCGAGGGAAGCACCGACTTCGCCCTCGACGTGGGCGGCCTGAAGCAGGGCGTGTACGTCGTGCGCCTCGACTCGCCCTCGGGATCCCATCACGCCCGGACCCTGATCCACTGACCGACGTGCTTCACGGCATGTTCTCATCCGGATCCGGCGCGGCGCATCCTCGCGCGGCGCGCGACACCCGCGGCGCGGACACGGCGTCCCGTGCGGGTGCGCTTGTCCTCGCCCTGCTGGCCCTGGGCCTGGGGGTCCCGGCGACCGCGCAGGAAACCGGCGAAGCCGCCACCGTACGGTATGCCCCCCTTTCCATCGGGGCCTTCTCCGAGTTCGGCATGCTCCAGGGGGGGCGCTTCGGCGCCACCGCGCCTTTCCGCGACGAGTGGGTGGACAACTTCGGCGCCCATGTGACGCAAAGCGTTTCCGTGGGGGATCGCTGGTTCCTCAACGTGGGGCTGGGCGGGATCTTCCAGTTCCAGAAGCCCGAGGAGATCAACGCGGAGTGGGGGGGCACCCAGAGCCGCAATTTCTTCGCGGGTCCCACCGTGGCCGACGTCGAGTACGAATTGCTCCCCGGCAGCGACCATTCCCTCAGGGTGGGCCTCGGGATGTTCCCCTACAAGTACAACCGGGACGCGGCCAACCTGGGCGAATACCTGTTTCGCGCAGGGCCTTATCCCACCTACATCCTGACCGGCGGCTATTCGTTCGTGGGCAGCGCTTCCGCTCCATTGCAGGGCCTCAAATCCCGGTACGAGTCGGGCGGCCTGACCTTGGACGCCTTCCTCCTCACCGAGACGGTCATGCCTCCGCTGTACGACCTGTCGCTGGCGGCCGTCGCGCGCTATCGCGCCTTCGACGGCCTGCTCGACCTCGGGGCCGGCGTGAACCTCAAGCGCCTCGTTCCCGTTCGTCCCTCCCGCACCACGGTGAAGGACGCCTTCCACAACAACGCTTACTTCAAGGGCCCCGACGGCGAATACTACTCCGGCAACCTCGCCTATTACCGGAACGAGCGGGACTTCTACCAGCAGGATACCGTGCGCTACGCGCAGGAGTACCAGCGCGCCCGCGCGCGCCACGACTCGGTGAGCGCCTGGACGGCGGACGGCGGGCCGTTCACTCCCGACTACAGTCACTACACGCAGGCCGGGATCTTGGTCACGGTCATGGCGGCGCTGGATCTCAAGAAGCTGCTTCCCGCCTCGGGCTGGTTCGGGCCCGAGGATTTGCGCGTCTTCACCGAGGTCGCCGTGCTCGGTGTCAAGAACTATCCGGTCTTCTACGAAAAGCGCACCGAGCGCATGCCGGTGATGGTCGGCGCCAACCTGCCCTCGTTCGGCCTGCTCGACCTCCTGTCGGTGCAGTACGAATACTTCGGCTCGCCGCACCGCAATTCCTACCTCGAAAGCATCCAGTCCAACGGCGCCACGCCCGACTTCGTGGCGGGCAACGACGGCCTGATGTCGCGAAACGCCTACGGGGACGGCCTGAAGCGCGACGACCACAGCTGGTCGGTGCTCGCGCGCCGGACGCTGGCGCGCGGGGTGACCCTCAGCGCGCAGGCGGCGCGCGACCATGCCCGCATGGTGAGCCATGCCTTCTATGCGGGGCCGGGCCTCGCGCCCAACTCGATATTCTACACCACCGACAAGCAGAACTGGTACTGGATGGTCCAGCTCGGCTTCGGGATCTGAAGACATGAAGACGCCAACAGGGATCCTTCGCCTTCCTCGTCCCGTCCGCGGCATCGCCCTCGCGGCATGCCTCGCCGGCGTTCCCGCCTCCGGGCAGGGAGTGACCGACGGCATCGAGTACCGGCCGCTCCGCTTCGGCGGCGTGCATGAGTTCGGAGCGATCTACGACGGCTTGTATGCCCCCAAGACCGGTCCCGAGGTGAGCGCCATGGAGTGGACCGACCACTTCGGCGTGTTCCTGCGGCAGGACGTGGTGATCGACCGCAAGCTCGAGCTGCAGCTCGGCCTTGGCGGCGTGTTCCAGTTCGCGAAGCCGGAGTACGTGTACCCGAAGTTCTTCAGCAGCATGTACAAGATGTTCTTCTTCGGCCCCTCGGTGGCGCGCGCGACCTACGCCTTCGGCGATCCGGCTGAGCAGGACGGCTTCCGGCTTGGGGGGGGATTGTTCCCGTTCAAGTACAACCCCGACGCGGCGAACCTGGGCGAATACCTCTTCCGCTCGGCGCCGTATCCCACCTACCTGACGACCGGCGGCCTGCTCTTCGTCGGAGACAACGCGGCCTACCTGCAGGGCCTGCACGCGAACTGGCGGCTGGGGGGCCTGTCGCTCGACGGGCTTTTGGTCACCGAGACCTTCATGCCCCCGCTGTACGACTGGTCGCTGGCGCTGCTCGCGAGTTACACCGTCGCGGGCGGGCTCGCCGAGGTGGGCGCGGGCGTGAACTTCAAGCGGCTCATCCAGATCGACCCGGATCGCACCGTGCGCAAGGAGGACGCCCTCGGAAACCCGATGTGGAGCAACCTCCATTTCACGCGCGACGGCACGACCTATTACGGCGATCCCCTGTACTACGAGCAGCAATCGGCCTTCCACGACGCGCGCGCCCAGGAGCACTACGCCGCGGGCACCGCCGCCGACAGCGCCCGCGGCGACGCCGCGGCGGCGCGCGCCGCGGCCTTCCAGGCCGTCGCGGATTCGGTGACGGCCTGGCGGAATCCCGCCAATCCCGGCTACGTGACCGAAGCCGAGCGCGGCTATTACACTCCCGCCGGAACGATCCTCATGGCGCGCGCCGCCTTGAACCTCGGCCGGCTCCTGGGGATGGAGACCGGCCGCGAGTCGTTCAAGATCTTCGCCGAGGCGGCCCTGCTCGGCCTCGAGAACCAACCGATCTTCTACGAGGATCGTTCGCGCCGCGCTCCCGTGATGGCCGGCGTCAACCTTCCCACCTTCGGGATACTCGATCAACTCACGGTCCAGGTCGAGTACTTCGACTCGCCTTGGGCGAACAGCACGCGCGCGCTCGGGGAGCAAAACGCCGCCGTGCCCTGGTATCCCGAGGGACTCGATCCCTTGTTCTCCCGCGACGCCTACAACGACGTGACCGATCGCGACAACTTCGCCTGGTCGGTGCTCTTGCGCCGCGAGGTTTTGCCCCGCGTCCACTTGAGCGCGCAGTTCGCGCGCGACCACCTCCGCACCGTGGGAACCAACTGGTTCTACGGCGGTCGGCTCGAGCCCAACGAAATCCTCTACCGGAACTCCTCCTGGTACTGGATGATGCAGCTGGCGTGGGGGTTGTGAGATGAGGGACTTCATGCGTCACGCTTCGCCCCTTCCGGGCATCGCTCGCTTCGCCTTGGCGGCCGCGCTGGGGACCTCCGCTTTCGCCCAGGAAGCCCGGATCGATCTCAAGCCCCTCTCCTTGGGGGCCTTCCACGAGATCGGAGCCGTGCGGAACGGACTTTACACCGACGGCGCGGGCAACGGAATCCTCTCCGAAATGCAATGGGTGGATCATTTCGGGGCCTTCCTGGCCGCCGAGGCCGTGGTCGACGACCGCCTGCACCTGCGCGCGGGCCTGGGAGGCGTGTTCCAGTTCCGCAAGCCGGAAACGGTCGGGTCGGGCTTCCTTTTCCACCAGCGCAAGGCCTTCTTCATCGGGCCCGCGCGCACGGAAGCGGTTTACCACTTCGGCGAGGACCCGCGCGATCCCTGGCTCAAGGTGGGCGCGGGGATGGCCCCGTACAAGTACAACCCCGACGCCGCCAACCTCGGCGAATACCTGTTCCGCTCGCGCGCCTACCCGACCACGCTCGGCACGGGCGGTTACGTCTTCATCGGGTCGGCGGGCGCGACGCTGCAGGGCTTCCAGGCGAATTACCGCCGGGGCGCGCTGAAGGCCGACGCCTTGCTCTTCACCGAGACCGAGCTCGCGCCCTTCTACGACTGGTCGCTGGCCTTCGTGGCCTCGTACGCGGTCATGGACGGCCTGCTCGACCTCGGGGCGGGCGTCAACTTCCAGCACCTGATCCCCGTTCGCCCGTCGCGCACCTCGGCCGAGGCCGTGGGGAACTCCTGGTTCCGGGACCCCGCCACGGGCGAGGCCTATGCGGGCAACACGCAATATTATCACGACGCGGAGGCCTACTTCCGCCAGAAGGCCGACGCGCTCTACGACAACGGCACCGCCGCCGACAGCGCCCGCGCCGACGCCTACGCCGCCCGCGCCGACGGCCATGCCGCCCGCGGCGCGGCGGCCGACAGCCTCCTGGCCTTGCCGGCCGGCCAACGGCCGGGCCTGACGCCTTACACCACCCGGGCGACCTTGCTGATGGCCCGCGCCGCCTTCGACCCCAAGAAGCTGTTTCCGGCCGGCGCGTTCGGCCCCGAGGACCTCAAGCTTTACGCCGAGCTCGGCGTGCTGGGCGTCCGCAATCATCCCGTTTTCTACGAGAAGATCACCGACCGCATGCCGGTCATGGTCGGGTTCAACTTCCCGGCGTTCGGCATTCTCGACGTGGTGTCGCTGCAGGCGGAATACTTCCGCTCGCCCTGGCTCAACAACACCTACCCGCTGGCCGAAGGCGACGGCAAGCGCGTGTTCAACACGCCCTTCATCCCGAGCGCGGGCGATGACCTGTTGGCCGGCAGGGTTTACGAGGGCCTGCGCCGCGACGACTGGAAGTGGTCGGCCATGGCCCGCAAGCGCCTGGGCCGCGTGACCTTCTCCGCCCAGGTGGCGCGCGACCACCTCCGCCTGCCCAGCTCCGAGTTCTATTACGGCCCGCAATACGACCCCAACGAGGTCACGGCCTTCCCGGATTCGTGGTACTGGGCGTCGCAGGTTTCGTGGGGATTGTGACGAGGGGAACTTCGGGATCCCGCGTGGGTTTGGGATTCGCTGGGGGCTGTTCTTTCGTAGGTTTGGGTCCGGGAGAGAAACCGCCGATTTCCCCGGCCCAAACCCAAACCCAAACCCAAACCCAAACCCCCAAGGGGAGGGCCGACGAAGAATCCCGAACCTGGAGGGAATGGCCCACGGAGAATACCCCCTCCAATTCCCCGTTTGCTATACTTTTTCCACCTTCCAAGGAGATTCGATATGTCCGATGACATGCTGCAGAAAATCACCAAGGTGATCGTGGACAAGCTGGGTGTGACCGAGGACAAGGTCAAGCCCGAGGCCGCCTTCGTCGAGGATCTCGGCGCCGATTCGCTCGACCAGGTCGAGCTGGTGATGGCGCTCGAGGATGAGTTCGACCTCGAGATTCCCGACGAGGATGCCGAGAAGCTCAAGAAGGTGGGAGACGTCATCTCCTACATCCAGTCCAAGGGCTGATCGGCTTCCGGACGCGCCTTGAAAGTGAAACAAGGAAAGGGAAGGCACTGCGCGCGAGCGTCGGTGCCTTCTTCGTTTTGATGCTGTCCCGGATCAAGGGCTGGTTCCGGAACCTGGGCGGCCGCGACGGCTGGAAGCGTCCGGTGGCCCTGGAAAAGTCCATGGGCTATCGTTTCCGCGACCCCCGGCTGCTCAAGATGGCCCTCTCGCACCGCTCGTGGGTGAACAACGTGACCCGCGGCCCCAGGCCGGCTTCCAACGAGCGGCTTGAGTTCCTCGGCGACTCGGTGATGAACGCCATCATCACCGACACCCTCTATCGCCGCTATCCGGATTGCGACGAGGGCGAGCTCTCGAAGATGAAGTCGCTGGTGGTCAGCGCCAAGGTGCTCGTGCCTTGCGCCGAGCAACTCGACCTCGGCGCCCACATGCTGCTCAGCAAGTCCGAGGAGAAGTCCGGCGGACGCTCGCGCCCCAGCATCCTCGCCGATGCCTACGAGGCGCTCCTGGGGGCGGTTTATCTCGACGGCGGCTTCGAGGCCGTACGCGCGCTCATGAAGCCCACCCTCATCCGCATCATGGACGACGTGCTCGTCGACTCGGACCTCGCCAACTACAAGAGCCTTTTGCTCGAGTACACGCAATCGCGCGGCTACGGCTCGCCCAGCTACGCGCTCGTCCGCGAAAGCGGGCCCGAGCACCGCAAGGTGTTCGTGGTGGCCGCCAAGGTGCGGGGCGAGGAGTGGGGCCGAGGCACGGGCGGGACGAAAAAGGACGCGGAGCAGGCCTGCGCCCGGGACGCGCTGGAAAAGCGGGATGCGTTGGTGGGGGGCTGAGGACATCACAACATCACAACAACAAGGGCGCGGGGTTCTATTGTTGTGATGTTGTGATGCTGTGTTGCCTTTGATAAATACCCGGTGCCGCTTCCCTCCGCTCTCCCCATGACTCCGCAAGCTCCATCCTCCCCCTGGCGCCTCCTCCTCCACGGCCCGCTCTCCGGCGCGCGGAACATGGCCATCGACGCGGCCGTTTTGCGCGCCGTGGAGGCGGGGGGGAGCCCGCCGACGCTCCGCCTTTACTCGTGGGCTCCTTGGTGCGTGAGCTTGGGGCATTTCCAGAAGCCGGAACGCGAGCTGGATGCCGCGGCCCTGCGGGCGCGCGGCTGGGACTTCGTGATGCGGCCCACGGGGGGCCGCGCCGTCCTGCACGCCGACGAGCTGACCTACTCCATCCTCGCGCGTCGCGACGCCGCGCCGTGGTGCGCCACGCTCGCGGAGTCGTACGAACATATCGGCGCGGCGTGGGCGCGGGCGCTGGGGGCCTTCGGCCTCGACATGGTGCGGGGCGGGGCGGCCGGGCGCGCGGATGGGGGCGATTCCGTAGGGGCAATTCATGAATTGCCCCTACGTGACGCCCCCGCGCCTCCGTGCTTTGCATCCTCGGCGCGGTCGGAGCTGGCCCACGGCGCGCGCAAGGTCGTGGGCTCGGCGCAGCGGCGCACGCGCGGAGCCTTCGTGCAGCACGGCTCCATCCCGCTCACGCCCGACCATGAGCGTTTGCCCGAGGTGCTGCCGCTCGATGCCGCGGGCAGGGAGGCCTACGCGCGCACGCTGCGCGCGCACGCGATCTCGCTCGGCGAGATCGGCGTCGTGCCGCGCGGCGCGGCGCGGCGCGACTGGGAGGGCGCCTTGGCGCGCGATCTCCTCGCCGCGCTCGGCGTCTCCGGCGAAGCCGGCGCGCTCACGGCCGACGAGGAAGCCTTCGCCGCGGAGCGGGAAGCGGAGCATGTGGGGAGGCAGGGGGAGTTTCTGGCGGAGATGGCAGGTAAGGGGGAAGGGATAGCGAACAGGTAGCGGGTAACGGCGAACACCAATAAAAACACAAACGCCGAAAGCACGTGCCCCGCTTGCGGACGCCTAGCCCTTGATCCTTGTCCTCCTAATGCCAGCCGTTTGCCGTTACCTGTCAGCCACCCTCACATCCCCACCTCATCCAGCCGCTCGTCCGTCCCCATCTGCGCGAAGAAGGCGCTGAGGTTCGAGTCCTCGGGATCGGCGTCGGGATCGTCGCCGTAGTAGTAGGCGTCGGACTTTCGACCCCCGTCGAGGGAGCGGTTGGGCTCGAGGTATTCCTTGTCGTCTTCGGGGTCTCCGTCGACGAAACCCGGGGTGGAATGTCGCATGGCGCACATCCTTTTGCTGTCTCTCCGGCCCTTTTGGGAATATAAGGCGGGGGGAAGGCTTCGTGGGCCATTCTTCGCACGGTCGGGAACGCAAGGAGAATCCTCCCTGGCCGATCGGCCGCCGGAGTCCTGACAGCGATTTGATGCAGAACGGGCGCCCTTGCGGCCCGTTTTGCCGTACCGGTTTCCTTCGCCCGAAATGGTTAAATTTCCCCGATTCCCGAGGGCCCGAAATTGTCCGAAACCGCCTCCACCCAAGCCCAAAGCCCGGCACCGAACAATCCGGTGGCCGCCGAAGCGCCCCCCGTGGTCGCCCCCTTGATCGTCCAAGGCGACATGACCATCCTTTTGGAAGTCGCCCACCCCATGCACGACGAGGCGCGCGACGCCATCGCGCCCTTCACCGAGCTGGTCAAGAGCCCCGAGCACGTGCACACCTACGCCATCTCCCACCTCTCGCTGTGGAACGCCGCGTCCGCGGGGCACAGTTCGCCCGAGGTGCTCGCCACGCTCCGCAAGTATTCCCGCTACGCGCTGCCGGCCAACGTGGTGTTCGAGATCGAGACCTTCATGGACCGCTACGGGCTGGTGCGCCTTTTGCGCACCGAGCAGGGCCTCGCGCTCGAGGCCGACGATCCGGCGCTCCTGGCGGAAATCTGCCGGCATCGCGAGATCGCCGTGCACCTTGCCGCCGATCCCACGGAGAATCGCGCGATCCTGCTGCCGCACGCGCGCGGCCCGATGAAGATCGCGCTCACGCAAATCGGTTTTCCCGCCGAGGACCTCGCGGGCTACGTCGAGGGCAAGCCGCTCGAGCTCTCGCTGCGCGAGACCACGCTCGAGGGCAAGCCCATGAGGCTGCGCGACTACCAGGCCGCGGCGGCGCGCGTGTTCTACTCCGGCGGCTCGGAGAAGGGCGGCTCGGGCGTGGTGGTGCTTCCCTGCGGGGCGGGGAAGACCGTGGTGGGCATGGCCACGATGGCGCGCTGCAAGTGCCATACGCTGGTGCTCACCACCAACGTCACCGCCGCGCGCCAGTGGATCCGCGAGATCCTCGACAAGACAACGCTCACGCCCGACCAGGTCTCGGAGTACACCGGCGACAACAAGAGCATCGCCCCCGTGACGGTGGCGACCTACCAGATCCTGACCTACCGCAAGCGCAAGACCGAGGAATATCCGCACTTCGGCATCTTCTCGGAAAACCCATGGGGCCTCATCCTTTATGACGAGGTGCACCTGCTCCCGGCCCCGGTGTTCCGCATCTCGGCCGACATGCAGGCCACGCGCCGGCTCGGCCTCACGGCCACGCTCGTGCGCGAGGACGGCAAGCAGAAGGAAGTGTTCTCGCTGATCGGCCCCAAGCGCTACGAGGTGCCGTGGAAGCAGCTCGAGGCGCAGGGGTGGATCGCCACCGCCGTGTGCACCGAGATCCGGGTGCCGCTGCGCAACAGCGAGCGCACCACCTACGCGCTGGCCGACCTGCGCGAGAAGACCTTGCTCGCCTCCACGAACCCCGAGAAAATCCCGGTGGTGAAGGAACTCCTCAGCCGCCACGAGGGCGATCGCGTGCTCATCATCGGCCAGTACCTGAACCAGCTCGAGCTGTTCAAGGACTTGCTGGGCTTGCCGCTGATCACGGGCGCGACGCCCAATTCCGAGCGGGAGCGGCTGTTCCACGACTTCCGCACCGGCGCGATCTCGACGCTCATCGTCTCGAAGGTGGGCAACTTCGCGGTGGATATCCCCGATGCCAACGTGCTCATCCAGATCTCCGGAACCTTCGGCAGCCGGCAGGAAGAGGCCCAGCGCCTGGGCCGCGTCCTGCGTCCCAAGGCCAACGGCTCGGTCGCGCATTTCTACACCCTCGTCACCCGCGACACCAAGGAGCAGGAGTTCGGCATGAACCGGCAGCTGTTCTTGGTGGAGCAGGGATACAGCTACGACGTGAGGGAGTGGAAGGACTTTTTGCTGGCGGGGGAGACGGCGTCGCCCGCAACGTCGGTGGAGGCGGCGAAGGGCGGGGATGCGAAGGCGCCCGAAGGGGTGGGGTAGGCTTTCGGAAATATGAAATCGGAAATCGGAAATCGGAAACAGAACACAGCGCATCCGGCCGTCGTTCGGCGTTTCCTTTCCTATTTCCGATTTCATATTTCCGATTCTGCTTTCCTCCGCACCGTCCTCGCGCTGTTCGCGCTGCTGCTCCTCCCCGCACAGGCTGAAATCTCCGCCGTCCACCGCGTCCTCCCCAACGGGCTCACGGTCATCCTGCATCCCTCCAAGCTGGCCCCCACCGTGGCCTGCCGCCTTTTCTTCGCCACGGGCTCGGTTCACGAGCGTCCCGGAAACACGGGCATCGCCCACCTGCTCGAGCACATGCTCTTCAAGGGCACGCACAAGGTCGGGGTGAAGGATTCGGCCGCCGACGCGCGGCTCGAGGCGCGCCTCACGGCCCTGCAGGACAGCCTGGAGCGCGCCGACAGGGGCAGCGAGCGCGCGCGGCGCCTGCGCGCGGCCTACGATTCGATCCTCGCCGAGCAGCGCAAGGGACTGGTCCCGTATGAGCTCTGGGAGGCCTACGAGAAGGCCGGGGGAACGGGCCTGAACGCCTTCACCTCCGACCTGATGACGGCCTACATCGTCACGCTGCCGAAGAACCGCGTCGAGCTTTTCTTGTGGCTGGAGGCCGACCGCATGCAGAACGCGGTGCTGCGCGAGTTTTTGCCCGAGCGCGACGTGGTGATGGAGGAGCGGCGCATGCGGGTGGAGGACCGGCCCACGGGCCGGTATTGGGAAAGCCTGATCGGGGTCTTCTACGAGGCGCATCCTTACCGCTTCCCCACCATCGGATATCCTTCCGACATCCGCCACCTCACGCGGCGGCAGGCCGAGGAACATTACCGCAGGTATTACAAGCCCAACAACGCCATCCTGGTGCTCGCGGGCGATATCGACACCACCGAGGCCCTGCGGCAGATCGAACGGTACTTCGGCCCGATCCCCCGCGGCGACGAGTTCCCGCCCGTGGTCACGGAGGAGCCGCCGCCCGCGGGCGAGAAGCGACTCACCGTGCGCCGCGGCGACGCGCCGCCGCGCCTCGACCTGCTCTTTCACACGCCGGGATTCCCGCACGATGATCTCGCCGCGCTCGACGTGCTGGAGGGCGTTCTCACGGGGAAGAGCGGCCGCCTGCACAGGAAGCTGGTCACCGACCTCAAGCTCGCGGTCTCGGTGTCGGCGGGAAACGGCGTCGACAAGTATTCCTCCACCTTCCATGTGGCGGTGAACCTCGACGGACGTCCCGATCTCGCGAAGGTCGAGGCGGCGGTATGGGAGGTGCTCGACGAAGTCGCCCGCGCGCCCGTGACGCCGCGCGAACTGCAGCGCGCCCGCAACCAGGTCGCCGCCCGCACCGTGCGCTCGATGGAGAACATGGAGGGCCTCGCCACCGAGTTGGCGTATTGGGAATTGCGCGGAGGTCCCGGGGGATGGGCGCACGTGAATCGCTTTCCCGAGGCCGTGCAGGCCGTCACGGCGGAGCAGGCGCGCGCGGCCGCGGCTCGTTATTTCCGTCGCGACGCGGTCACGGTGGGGGCGATCCTCCCGCCCGATGCGGAGGCGAAGGGCGCCGGGAAGACGGCAACGCGCAATGCGCGGGGGGCGAACCGATGATGTCGAAGCTTCGTTCGGGGTTCCTTCGCGGCCCCGCGTTCTTCGCGACGTCGGTCGCGCTCGGCTTCGCCGCGTTCAGCGTCGTGACGGCGTGCGCTACCGCGCAAACATCCGGAAAAATCGCCCAAACTCCCGCGGCGGAGACTTCGCTGCGTTCCTCGCCGCTTCCTTCGACCTGGCGCGACGTTCCCGTTCCCGAAGACGCCTACGAGCCGCCGTATCCGGGCGATCATCGCGTGGAGCTATCCGGCGGCGCGGTGGCCTATCTCGTGCCCGACAGCACGCTGGACCTTGTCCGCTTGTACCTGTACGCTCCGCATGCGAGGATGCCGGAGGAACCCGGGGAGGCGGTGCGCCTGCGGCTGTATTCCGCCCTCCTGAAGGATGGCGGCACCCGGTCCTTGCCTCCCGAAAAGCTCGAGGACAGCCTCGAGTACATCGCGGCCGGGCTTTCGGCCTCGCGCGGCGCCTGGCAGGGCGAGGCCGCCTTCGACGCGCTCGGAAAGGACGCCGACGCGATGCTGGGCCTCCTGGGCGACGTGCTGCTGCAGCCCGGCCTCGACGCCTCGGCCTTCACGGTTTCGCAGCGCGCCCTCCTGGAAGGGCTCAGGCACCGCTACGCCACGCCGGGCGGCGTGATGGGCGCGCTCTACGAGCGCGTCCTGCACGGAAGCCATCCGGTGAACTGGGTTCCTACCGAATCCGAGGTGCGGGGCGCCATGCCGGCGGTCCTCCGGAGCCTTGCGGGCACGGGGTATCCGCGCGACCGGCTCGTCCTCGGCCTGGCGGGCCGCTTCGACCGCGACGACATGATCCGCAAGCTGGAGGCCTTCGTCGCGCGCTTTCCGGCGAGCGAGGTCGCGCCGGCGGTGCGGCCCTTCATCGGCCCGCGCGCGTCCGGCGTGTACCTGGTGGACAAGCCTTTCGCCCAGGCCACGATCCGCATCGCCGCGCCGGGCGTGCAACGCCCCCATCCCGACTACTATCGCCTCCTCATGGCTTCGGAGATCTTCGGCGGCGGCGGCTTCGCCTCGCGGCTGGCGCTGCGCGTGCGCAGCGACGAGGGCCTGGCCTACAGCGTGAGCAGCGACGTGGAGAGCGACTACCACCGGCGCGGCGCCGTGCGCGTGGGATTGCAGACCAAGGCCGAAACCGGCGCCTACGCCGCGCGCATCGTGATCGACGAAATGCGCCGCATGGCCGATGAGGGCATCACCGACCTCGAGCTGGAGAGGGCGCGCGCGGGCCTGCTCCAAAGCCTCCCTTCGCTGTTCGCCTCACCCGCCGCCACGGCGCGCGTCTTCGCGCAAAGCGAGGCCTGGGGCCGATCCCCGGAGCACTTCCGCGAATATCGTCGCCGCCTCGAGGCCATGACCCGCGCCGAGGTCGAGGAGGCCTTTCGCCGTTACTTCGTCGCCGACTCGATGCG
>CBFGVC010000015.1:0-22945 GCA_965652255.1 uncultured Fibrobacteria bacterium
CTGGCCGAGCAGGAAGGCGTCACCATCAACAGCTACCGCATCATCTACGAGATCGTGGACGAGGTCAAGTCGGCCATGGAAGGCCTGCTCAAGCCCGAGTACCGCGAAGAGGTGGCGGGCGAGGCCGAGATCCTCAAGATCTTCCGCATCCCCAAGGTCGGCATCATCGCCGGCTGCAAGGTGCAGAGCGGAAGCGTGGAGCGCGAGCTCAAGGCGCGCCTGTATCGCGGCGGCATCGAGGTGGGCGAGGCCAAGGTCGTCTCGCTCAAGCGCGAGAAGGACGACGTGAAGTCGGTGAAGGCCGGCTTCGAGTGCGGCATCGGCCTCGAGGGCGTGAAGAACATCCAGGAGGGCGACGTGCTGGCCTTCTTCCGCAAGGTCGAGGTGGCGCGCAAGTTGTCGGAGCCGGTGGGGGCGTAGGAGCAGCAGGGTTTGGGAGGCCTTCGCCATCCATTCGTTGGATGGTTTGGGTTTGGGAAGGGGCGAGATCGTCGTTTTCCCAAACCCGCAAGGAATAAACCCCGAAGGATCCCAAACCATCCAGAGAATTGACTTCGGAGAATCCTTCGTCATGACCCGCAGAACCGAACGCGTCGGCAACGTCATCCAGCGCGAACTTAGCCAGTACATCCTGCGCGAGCTGAACGATCCGCGCCTGGGCTTCCTCACGCTCTCGAACGTGGAGACCTCGCCGGACCTCGGGCTGGCCACCGTCTCGGTCTCCGTGATGGGGAGCGAGGCGGAGCGCGAGGAAACGCTGGAGGCCCTCAACGAGTTCGCGCCGCGCATGCGCTCGCACCTCGCCAAGCGCCTCCACACGCGCACGGTTCCCAGGCTCGTCTTCGCGCTCGACCGCAACCTCGACCACGGCTTCCGCATCGACAGCCTCCTCCGGGACATCGAGAGGGGAGAGAACCCGGGGGCCGACGAAGAAAATCGGAAATCAGAAACATGAAATTGGAAATGAACGCCGGATCTCCGCCTTCGGCACTCATGCATTTTGCCTTCTTTCATATTTCTGATTTTTGATTTCTGATTTTGCTTCCCGAACCTTCATTCGTCTCCCTCGCAATGACTTTCGAAAACCCTCACGGAATTTTGCTTCTCGACAAGCCCGTGGGCGAGTCGTCCTTTCAGGCGCTGTATCCGGTGAAGCGCGCCTTCGGGGGCAAGAAGGGCGCGAAGATCGGGCACGCGGGCACGCTCGATCCGGCGGCGTCGGGCCTGCTGGTGGTCGGGGTCGGGAACGGCACCCGCCTGCTCGAGTTCCTCGAGGAGATGCCCAAGAGCTACCGCTTCACGCTGAAGCTCGGCGTGGAGACCGACAGTTATGACCTGGACGGCGTGGTGGTCGCCGAGCGCGACGCCTCCGGCGTGACGCGCGCCGACATCGAGGCCTTGTTGCCGCGCTTTCGCGGCGAGATACTGCAGGCGCCGCCGGCCTACTCCGCCGTGAAGATCGACGGCAAGCGCGCCTACGACCGCGCGCGCGCGGGCGAGACGTTGGAGATCGCGCCGCGCCGCGTGCGCGTCGACCGGTTGGAAATGACTTCATTCGCCCCGGGCTCCGCCACGCTGGAGCTGGACTGCTCGAAGGGCACCTACGTGCGCTCCGTCGCGCACGAGATCGGGCAACTGCTCGGCTGCGGCGCGGTCGCGGCCGACATTCGCCGCACGGCCGTGGGGCCTTTCCGTGTCGAGGACGCCGCGCCTTCCCTCGACCCTTCGAGGGAAGGCGAAGGCTCCCGGTATCTCGACGCCCTGCTTCCCCTCGAGCGCGCCGTGGCGCATTTGCCCGCGTTGCGGGTGAAGGACGCGTGGCTGGCCGCGCTGCGCAACGGCAATCCGGTTCCCCCGGCGGGATATGTCGCGGCGGAGGGCGTGGGGGGCGGCTCGCCCTTACCGCCCCTACGGGCGCCCTTGCAATCCGCCGCCCCGCCCCACGCCGTCTTCACGTCCGCCGGCAACCTGATCGCCATCGCCGACCTGGACGCCCTCGGCAGCCTGCGCCCGCGCAAGGTGTTTCCGGAGGCGCGGTGAAGGCGGCGGAGATCCTGTCGTGGCGCGAGGCGTCGCGCCCGCGCGGCGCGGCCATCGCGCTGGGGAACTTCGACGGCGTGCACGTCGGGCATCGCCGCATCCTTGAGACGATGCGCGCGGCCGCGCGTGACGAAGGCCTCGACCCGGTCGCGCTCACCTTCGAGCCCCATCCGCGCCAGTTCCTCTTTCCCGACGCGGCCACCTCGCTGCTCACGCCGCCGCGCGAGAAGGCCCGCCTCATGGCTCAGCTGGGCGTGGAGGCGATCACGCTCCGCTTCGACGCCGACCTGGCCTCGCTGCCCGCCGAGGACTTCGTCCGCGAGGTCTTGCTCGGCCGGTTGCGCGGCGCGCGCTTTTTCCTGGGGCCCGGCCACCGCTTCGGCCAGGGCGGCCGGGGCGACGCGACGCTGTTGAGGAAAATGGCCGGCGGCGCGGATCGCGTCGTGGAGGTTCCGCCCGTCGCCGCGGACGATGCGGAAGGGCTTGTCAGTTCGTCGGCCATCCGCCATCTCCTCAAGGAAGGGCGCGTGGACAAGGCCAACGCCATGCTGGGGTACCGCTATCGTCTTCATGGCGAGGTGGTGAAGGGTTCGGGTCGAGGGGGCCCCTTGGGTTTCCCGACGGCCAACCTTCGCCCCGAAGATCCCCGGAAAATGCTCCCGTTCGGGGTTTTCGGCGGTTTCGCGGCGTTCGGTGGCGAAATTCACCCCGCGGTGGCCAATATCGGTTTGCGTCCCACCTTCGGCGAAACGCAACCTTCGGTCGAAATCCATATTCCGGACTGGAGCGGCGAGCTGTACGGCAAATCCCTGGAATTCGAAATTCATCGTTTTTTGCGTGGGGAACGCAAATTCGAATCAATAGAGGCGTTGCGGCAGCAGATCGCGGCCGACATCGACGGCTGGCGCAATAACACCGTGGGGCCAACGACAGACCCGTAGGGGGCGACTCAGGTCCCCGAGCGGAGTCGAGGGGTGGGTCGCCCTTTTCCAGCGCATCATCCCGCCCCCATCCCCGGACGATCCGTTGTCGACGAAGTCCCCCCGTATTGCCCGAATTCACCCCTGTTACTAAGTTTTTGCCCCCAACGGACTTAGACGAAAAACCGACGGAAGAAGACTTATGCCGACGATCACCAAGGAAAAAACCGCCGAGCTCGTGAAGGGTTTCGGCCAGAACGAGAAGGACACGGGCAACCCCCGCGTGCAGATCGCGCTCCTCACCCACCGCATCGCGGAGATCACGGAGCACCTCAAGGCCCACAAGATGGACAAGCACTCGCGTCGCGGGCTGACCACTATGGTCGCGCAGCGCCGCCGTCTGCTGAACTATCTGACCAAGACCGACATCGAGGGCTACCGCGCCCTCATCAAGCAGCTGGATCTGCGCCGCTAAGGCGCTCCGGCAACCACACAAGGCCCGCCGCCCGCCTCCGACGTACGGGGCGCGGGTCCGGCGGCCCGGAGGATTCATCATGTCCATGCTTTCCGAAGCCACCAAGACCGTTTCCATTCCCCTCCCCGACGGACGCGAGATCATCCTCGAGTCGGGCCGCATGGCCAAGCAGGCCGGCGGCGCCGTCGTCGCCCGCCTGGGCGACACCATGGTGCTGTGCACCGTGTGCGCCGGCGAGGACAAGCCCGCCGACTTCTTCCCCCTGACGGTCGAGTATCGCGAGAAGTTCTACGCCGCGGGCAAGATCCCCGGCGGCTACTTCAAGCGCGAGGCGAAGCTGAGCGACCGCGAGGTGCTGGCCTGCCGCATCATCGACCGCCCCCTGCGCCCCATGTTCCCCGAGGGCTACGTGCGCGAGGTGCAAATCATCTGCAACGTGATCTCGCAGGACGACCAGCACGACGCCGAGACCATCGCCATCGTGGGCGCCTCGGCCGCGCTGGGCCTGTCGCACATTCCCTTCGAGGAGCAGGTCGCCGGCGTCAAGGTCGCCGGCTCGATGGACGGCAACTTCATCATCAACCCCACCTTCGAGCAGCTCGAGGCGGCCGACATCGAGCTGGTGATCGCCGGCACGGCGACCTCGGTGCTGATGGTCGAGGGCCACGGCTACGAGATCCCCGAGGACCTGATGGTCAAGGCGATCCTCGCGGGCCACGACGCGATCAAGGCGATCGTGAAGGGCCAGGAGGCGCTGCTCGCCCAGTTCGACGTGGTCAAGGACGTGTTCGTCGCGCCCGAGCGCGACAAGACGATCTTCGCCCGCGTGGAGGCGGTGGCCCAGCCGCTGCTCAAGGAACTGTTCCACAAGGATTACCTGAAGAAGGCGTACTACGCCGGGCTGAAGGCGGTGAAGAAGCAGGTGCACGAGGCGCTCGACGCCGAGTTCCCCGAGCAGGTCGCCGAGATCAACAAGTGCTTCGACGACATCCTCTGGCGCGACATGCGCGAGATGGTGCTCAGCGAGAAGCGCCGCATCGACGGCCGCGGCCCCGGGGACGTGCGCCCCATCGACATCCAGACGCAGGTTCTGCCCCGCGCCCACGGCTCGGCGCTGTTCCAGCGCGGCGAGACGCAGGGCCTCGTGGTCACCACGCTCGGCACCCGCCAGGACGAGCAGCGCATCGAGTCGCTGCAGGGCGAGTCGTTCAAGAACTACATGCTCCACTACAACTTCCCCGGCTTCTCCGTGGGCGAGGCCAAGCGCCTGGGCGCCGTGGGCCGCCGCGAGGTGGGCCACGGCTTCCTGGCCGAGCGCGCGCTCGCGCCGGTCCTGCCGACGGCCGAGAGCTTCCCCTACACCATCCGCATCGTGTCGGATATCCTCGAGTCGCACGGCTCCTCCTCGATGGCCTCGGTTTGCGGCGGCTCGCTGTCGCTGATGGACGCGGGCGTGAAGATCAAGGCCCCGGTGGCCGGCATCGCCATGGGCATGGTCTCCGACGGCGACCGCTACGTGACCCTCTCGGACATCAACGGCACCGAGGACCACCTGGGCGACATGGATTTCAAGGTGTGCGGCACCGAGAAGGGCATCACCTCCTTCCAGATGGACATCAAGCTGCGCGGCATCACCGCGGAGATGATGCAGGACGCCCTCACCCAGGCCAAGGACGGCCGCCTGCACATCCTCGGCAAGATGAACGCCGCCCTGCCGGCGGCTCGCGAGCTCTCGAAGCGCGCTCCCGCCATCCTGCAGCGCCAGATCCCGGTCGACAAGATCAAGGAACTGATCGGCCCGGGCGGCAAGATCATCCGCGGCATCCAGGAGACCGCGGGCGCCAACATCGACGTCAAGGACGACGGCATGGTGACCATCTCCGCCCCGCACCGCGGCAACGCGCTGCTGGCGCTCAAGATGGTCAACGAGCTGTTCGTGGAGGCCGAGGTGGGCAAGGTCTATCGCGGCAAGGTCAAGGGCATCACCACCTTCGGCGCCTTCGTCGAGATCCTCCCGGGCAAGGAAGGCCTCGTGCACATCTCCGAGCTGGCCCCCCAGCGCGTCGAGAAGGTCGAGGACATCCTCTCGATGGGCGACGAGGTCGAGGTGAAGTGCATCGGCGTCGACCCCACCGGCAAGATCAAGCTGAGCCGGAAGGCCCTCCTGGCGTCGGCGTAGGATCGTCAATTACGAGTTACGAATTACGAGTTACGGGTCGGAGCGCGCTTCCGGGGTTCCCTCGATGCTTGGGTTTATTCGTAACTCGTAATTCGTAACTCGTAACTCTCCCGTGAAACCCTCCCCATCCCCCCGCCGCACCCTACTGCCCAACGGCATTTGGGTGGCGACGGAATTTTTGCCGCACGTCCGCTCGGCAAGCCTCGGCGTGTACCTCGACACCGGCTCGCGCGACGAGGTTCCCGGCGCCTCGGGGCTGTCGCATTTCTTCGAGCACATGGTGTTCAAGGGAACACCGCGCCTGAATCCGCTCGACATCGTGAGCCGCTTCGAGTCCACGGGCGGACAGGTGAACGCCTGGACTTCCAAGGAGCAGACCTGCTTCTACGGCAAGGTGACCGACGCCGAGGCCGGCGGGGCGCTCGACACGCTGCTCGAGATGGTATTCGACGGCAAGTTCGCCCTCTCCGACGTCCGCAAGGAGAAGGACGTGGTGATCGAGGAAATCCGCAGCGTCAACGACTCGCCCGACGAGCTGGCGCATGAGCTGTTCGCCGCCGCCTCCTTCGGGACGCATGCCTTGGGCCGCCCCATCGCGGGAACCGAGAAATCGGTGAGGGCCCTGACGGCGGCGCAGCTCCGCGCGCATCGCGACGCGGCGCGGGCGCGCACGCCCGCGGCCATCGTGGCCGTGGGCCAGGTCGACCACGATGAAATCGTGGCGCGGGTGCGGCGGTACATGCGTTCCGTAGGGGCGACCCATGGGTCGCCCTTGCGGACGCCGCGCCGCGCCCCTTCGTCCCGCCCCCGCCTCGACCGGCTGCCCGCTGTCTTCCGGACCCGGCACCTGTCCAAGGGACGGGACGTGCAGCAGGCGACCGTGGTTATCGGGGGCGAAGGCTGCGCTTTCTCTTCCCCTGACCGCTTTCCCCTGCTCCTTTTGCACTGCGTGCTCGGCGACGGGATGAGCTCGCGCCTGTTCCAGAACATCCGCGAGACCCATGGCCTGGTCTATTCCATCTACACGGCCCCTGAATTCCTTGCCAGGGAGGGGCTTTTCGGGGTCGGATTCGCGACCGACCCGGCGAAAGTCGAAAAGGCCGTCCGCGAGGTCGGCCGTGAGCTGGCCAAGGTTCGGAAGGAAGGACTCCCCCTGAAGGACCTCCGGAAGGCGAAGGAGAACGTAAAGGGCTCCTTGCTTCTGGGGATGGAGTCGACAGGCTCCCGGATGTCCGGGCTGGCGCGACGCCTGCTGATAACCGGGTGGGACGAGACCTTGGAGAAGACGCTGGCCCGTATTGACGCGGTTGGCGTCGAAGACGTGCGGCGCTGCGCCGCGAAGTACTTGGTGCCCGCCTCGTGGTCTTCGGCGGTGGTCGCCCCCAAAGGTTTCAAGGTCGACCTGGCCAACCTTTTGGCCAAAGCCTGATTTCCTTCCCTGAACGGCCCCACTAACATCTTGCATGGCGTTAGATTAAATGCCGCAAAGGGGTACCCATGCAAGTCGAAAATGCCCTTCATGTCGGAATTTTCAGGGAAAACGAGGCCTGCGGTCATGGCCTTGAGGCGATAAGGCAGGAAAACATCCGACTGGCCAAGACCTTGGCATGCCGGAAGGATCCCAACCATGCATGGCCAAGGCTGGATGCCAAAAATCTGCTTGAAAGGACAGGGTTGGCCAAGGCAGGCGAAGCCGGCCAACCATGCAAGTTGACTTGGGCTGGCCTTTTGATCTTCGGAAAGGAAGCCCTTCTGAAGGATATCTTGCCGGGTCGAGGAATCGAGGTCGAAGCCCAGCTGCTCGATCCCGAAGGTTACGACCATCACGAATCTCTCTCCTGCAACCTCTTCGAGGCATTCCAGCGGTTGATGGGCTTCGTGAGGAGAAACTACCCTGAGGGAACATCCCTCGATAATGCGGGCTTTCCGTGTCTTCGGGATGCGATTTTCGGTGAGCTGTTTTCGAATCTCCTGGTGCACCGCGACTACGGTACTCCACGCCCGGCGCGTGTGTTGTTCCAGCAGGAACGGGTCGCCATCGAGAACCCGAACCGACCGGTCAAGCGCGGCTTGATCGATCTTGCATGGTCTGAATCCTTCCCCAAAAACCCGACCCTTTATTCGTTTTTTCGGGAAATAGGCTGGATTTCCGAGCCGGGAAGGGGGATGTCGCTTTTTCAGAGTCGAGGGGAAGAGTACTTCGGAACCCCGATGTTGGCCTTTGACCGCGAAAATTTCAAGGTGATCGCCCCTTCTACTCTCGATTTTCCAGTCCAGATGGCTTCCGGAATGTCCTCCATGCAAGTTTCGGGTGCCAAGAAGAATGAGGGGACGATGAAGCCCGGATTACCATCCAAGATGAACTCTTCCACACGGACCATGCAAGTTTTGGAGGTGCCGATAGACCCGTTTACGGCGGAATCCCCGGCGGTCGAAAGGGTTCGCAGAATTCTCGCCTTCTGCGAAACTCCCAGGAACAGGGAGGAGATCCAGAAACATGTCGGGCTGAACAACCGGGATCACTTTCGCAAGGAGATCCTTCTTCCGCTGCTTCGTGAAGGGAGACTCGTGGCCACCATTCCCGACAAGCCCAACAGCCCCAAGCAGCGATACCGTACCGCCGAACAGTCCTAGCGCCCCCGAAAGTCCCCCCCGAAATCCCCTTGGGCTTCAACGCGGCCCCCCGGCATTTTCCTTTGCTCCCCCTCCGGGCCGAAGCCGGGACAGCTTTGAAAAATTGACACGCCGTCCCTGGCGACCTACAATTCGGCGCGGAAAAGGGAGTAGGTCCATCCGCACCGGATTCCGGGGAACCGGGTTCGGGGCGAGAGGCCGGCAAGCCGTCAGCACGTCACCTTGCCCAACGGCGGGGTTTCCGGTTTGCCGGGCGGGTTCTCGAGAACCCGCGGTCGAGACTTTTTGCGGCCCGGGCAGGCGACTGCGGCGCAAAGGCTTCCCTTTTGCATTCCCGGATTCCGCGCATGGACGTGTGTGCAACCTGAGGAATCCCGATGTCCGATCTCCCCGTGATGTTCCCCTTCGCCGAATACTGGTGGTTCTACCTCGCGTTCACCGGGTTCGTCATCGTCCTCCTGGCGCTCGACCTGGGCGTGTTCCACCGCAAGGCGCACGCGGTGTCTTTCCGCGAGGCGGCGACATGGTCCGTGGTGTGGGTGGCGCTATCGCTGCTGTTCAATGTGTTCTTCTTCTACTTCGCCAAGCATGAGTTCTCGGCGAACGTGAGCCTGATGGCGATTCCGGGCTTCGATCCCGCGGTCGAGGCGACGCGGGTCTCGCTCGAGTTCCTGACGGGCTACGTGGTCGAGAAGTCGCTGTCGGTCGACAACATCTTCGTCTTCGTGGTGGTGTTCTCCTACTTCAACATCCCGCCGCAGTACCAGCATCGGGTGCTGTTCTTCGGCATCCTCGGGGCGCTGATCTTCCGCGGGATATTCATCGCCGTCGGCGCGGTCCTCATGCAATACCACGCCGTGGTCTTCCTGCTGGGCGCCTTCCTCGTCTTCACCGGCGCGAAGATGATGTTCTCGGGGGACGAAAAGATCGACCCCGGCCACAACCCGCTGCTCAAGCTGCTGCGGCGCTTCATGCCCGTCACGCATGGCCTGGAAGGGCAGAGGTTCTTCGTGCGGCAGGGCGGAATCCTCCATGCCACGCCGCTGTTCATCGCGCTGCTCGTGCTGGAGGCCACCGACGTGGTGTTCGCGATCGACTCAGTGCCCGCGATCTTCGCCCTCACGCGCGAACCCCTGATCGTGTTCACCTCGAACATCTTCGCCATCCTCGGCCTGCGCGCGATGTACTTCCTGCTGGCAGGAGCGGTGGACAAGTTCCACCTGCTCAAGTACGGCCTGTCCCTCGTGCTGATCTTCGTGGGCCTCAAGATGACCGTGTTCCACTGGATGCTGGGCGGGGAGAAATTCCCCATCGTCTGGTCGCTCGCCATCATCGCGGGCGCGATCTCGGGGTCGATCGCGCTGTCGCTGATGTACCCGAAGAAGGATGAGGCGGGGGGGTGATCCTTCGCCGCCAGGCTTCGTCGACGGAGGAGGATAGCGGAACGATAGCGGAACATTGCGGCAGGCTGGAGCCTTCCGGAATTGAAGCTGAACGAATCCCTTCGCCTCGTCTCGCTGCCTTCCACATCCCGATTTCCGGCTTCAATGGAGGACGGAAGGATGTGTATTCACCGTCCACGGTCAAGGGAAGAACAGCTTCCGAAGGACTCTCCACCTTCGACGAAGGACTCCTACCCCATCACGTCGAGCTTCGCGAACTTGAGCATGAGCGTGCGGGGCACGCGGTCGGAGAAGACGACCACCGCGCTGGCCGAGTCGCCGTGGCCCGAGACCTGCAGCACCTTGCCTTCGCCGAACTTGGCGTGGCGCACGCGGCTGCCCGCGTGGAAGGGCGCCTCATCCTGGCTCATGTCCTCGTAGCGGGGCATCGGGTCGGGCGGGCCGCCCAAGGCGCGGCCCACGGCCATGCCCATGCGGAAGGCCGTGCGCGGGGCGGCGACGGGCTTGGGGATCTCGAGATATTGCGGGTCGATCTCGCGCAGGAAGCGCGAGGGCATGGCATCCTGGTATCCGCCGTAGCGCCGGCGGCGGCGCGCATAACTCAAGGTGAGGTCGCGGCGCGCGCGCGTGGCCGCCACGTAAAACAGGCGGCGCTCCTCCTCGGCGTCGAGGTCGTCCTCGCGCATGAGGGGGAAGAGCCCGTCCTCGAGGCCGGTGACGAAGACGCGCGGGAACTCGAGGCCCTTGGCGCTGTGCACGGTCATCAGCGTGACCGCCTCCTGACCGGCCTTGAGCGCGTCGGAGTCGGAGACGAGCGAGATCTCCTGCAGGAACAGCTCCAGGGGCGTTCCCGCCAGCGCTTCCTCGAACTCCTCGCCCCGGGAACCGGGTTCCGGAGAAACTTCCCCGGCCGGGTTTCCCCCGAGGTCCGAGGCGATTTCCTCGGCCAGCGTCGTCTCTCCCGCCGCGAGCCGATCGACGAAGTCCTGTGCGGCGGTCACGAGCTCCTCGAGGTTGGCGAGGCGGTCCTCGGCCTCGCCGGTGTCTTCCTTTTCGAGCATGTGCTTGTAGCCCGACTCCTCCAGCACCTTCTTGACGAGGTCGGGGAGGGGGAGGTTTTCCGCGTGCCCTCGCAGCCGCCCGACGAGGTCGTGGAAAAGCCGCATCTGCTTGAGCGCCGCGCCGCCCACGCCCGCCGACTCGGCGTGCGGGAGCGCCGCCAGCAGCGGCAGGCCCGCCTCGCGCGCGTATTCCGCGAGGCGGTCGAGCGACGTGTCGCCGATGCCGCGGCGCGGCACGTTGATCACGCGCAAAAGCGACACGTCGTCGCGCGGGTTGGCGACGAGGCGCAAGTAGGCCAAAAGGTCCTTGACCTCCTTGCGCTCGTAGAAGCGCGTGCCGCCCACGATGAGGTAGGGCACCTGCCGGCGGCGCAGTTCATCCTCGATGGCGCGCGACTGCGAGTTGGTGCGGTAGAGGATGGCGGTGTCGCCGGGGCCGTATTCCTCGTTCGAGGCGATGCGGCGCGCCACCCACGCGGCCTCGGCCGCGTCGTCGTCCAGCTCCATCAGCACGGCGGGGGAGCCGGGCTCGTTCTCCGTCCACAGCTTCTTGTCGGTGCGGCCGCGGTTGTTCCGGATCACGCAGCCGGCCACCGCGATGATGTTGCCGGTGGAGCGGTAGTTCTGCTCCAGCTTGGTGACGCGCGCATCGGGGAAGTCGTCGCGGAAGCGGAGGATGTTGCCCACGTCGGCGCCGCGCCAGCCGTAAATGCTCTGGTCGTCGTCGCCCACCGCGACGAAGTTGCGGTGCGGGCCCAGGAGCAGCTGCGCGAGCTGGTACTGCGCCTTGTTGGTGTCTTGGTATTCGTCGATGAGCACGTAGCGGAAGGTGTCGTGCAGGGCTGCGCGCACGGCGGGAAACTCGCGCAGGAGCTTTATGGCGAGGAAGATCAGGTCGTCGAAGTCCATCGCGTCCTGCTCGCGAAGTTCCTTCTGGTAGCGCGCGTACAGGCTCGCCATGCGCACCATGTACGGGTCGCGGTCGGCCTCCTCGGCGGCCCGCTCCGGACCCGCGCCCTGGTTCTTGCAATGGCTGATGTGGCGCCGCACGGCGTCCACCGAGTAGCGCGCGTCGCTGTCGAGCCCCTCGGCCTGCAGGATTTTCTTGAGATGGCGCTTCTGGTCGTCGGTATCGTAGATGGTGAAATGCGAGGTGTAGCCGAGCTTGTCGGCATGGAAGCGCAAGAGGCGCGCGCAAATGCTGTGGAAGGTGCCCATCCAGCGCATGGGGGCCTCGTAACCCAAAAGGTGCGAGACGCGCTCCTTCATCTCGCGCGCGGCCTTGTTGGTGAAGGTCACCGCCAAGATCTGGTGCGGGCGGATGCCGTGCTGCTGGATCAGCCAGACGATCTTGTAGGTGAGGACGCGCGTCTTGCCGCTGCCGGCGCCCGCGAGCACGACCTGCGGCCCCGGGGCGTAGGTGACCGCCTCGAATTGCGCCGGATTCAGCAGGTTTCGGAGGGAATCTTCGGTGAGCCGGGGGTGTTGTTGCAGCGCGTTTTCCACGGTCGGAATGGTAGAAAAGAGAGGAGAGCTTCCAGCCGACGGATCACAGCGGGATTGCGGTGGAGAGAGCGAAGGAGGGGAATGAAAAAGACGCGGCGGGCGGGGGGCTGCTTCGATGCGATTCCGTCGTCGGTATCCTTCGCGGCCTCGAAGACTTCGCGGCGAAGCGCGGACGCAACGCGACCGCAACGCGTGCCGGGTATCCTTTTCCCACGGAGGATACCCCCATGCAAGCCTCGCGTCGACACCGAAATTTCCTCCCCGCGTTGGCGTTGCTTGCGATTGCGTTCTCCGCCTGCACTTCCGACATCGTCCGCGAAACCGGCACGCACCCCGACGGCTCGTCCGCCTTCGAGCGCGAGTACGTGCGCACGGAAGATGGCGGCCTTGTCCCGCACGGGGCGCACGCCACCTGGCATCCGGGCGGCGAGGTGCGAAGCACGCTGCGCCACTTCGTCCACGGCCGCCCCGTCGGCCACGTCTTCGAATGGGACGCGCGCGGCAGGCTCGTCCGGTTCGCCTCATGCCAGGGCGGCATCTGCGTGGAGAGATCCCGGCCCGAGCGAGCTTCGCGCGCGGCCTCGGTACTGGCGACGACGCGGTTTCGCCGTGAATCCGTGCGCGTGGCGGCCCTTGACCGGATCCCCTAGGCGGCGGAGCGATCCGGGTAACGCCGTGTAACCGGGACGGGTCTTGAAGGGCCGGTTTTTATAGGTTTCCCGCGCACGTTTTCCCGCGCGGAGCCCATGAAAATCCATCCCGCAACCCGTCGACCCGTCCTGGCCGTAATATTCTCCGCCGTGCTCTTCGCCGGGTGCGGCGACAAGCAGGCCGCTGCGGGCGGCGGTGGCGGGGCGGGCGCGGCGCCTCGATTCGCGGCGATCGTGCTGGCTTCCGCTCCCGTCGACGCCGGCCTCACCGCCACCGGCACCGTGCTCGCCGAGCAGGAGGTGGAAGTGCGCGCGGAGATCGCCGGCCGCGTGGCGCGCCTGGGCTTCCGCGAAGGCGAGGCCGTCAAGGCGGGCGACCTGCTGGTGGAACTCGACGGCGCCGAGCTCAAGGCCCAGGCCGACCGCGCCGAGGCGAACCACCTGTTGGCGAAGAACCGCGCCGAGCGCGTGCGCCGCGACTACAAGGCCAACGCCGTCAGCCGCGACGAGTTGGAGCGCACCGAGGCCGGGCTCAAGACCGCCGCGGCCGAGGCCGCGCTGGCCAAGGCGCAATGGGAAAAGACGCGCATCCGCGCACCGTTCTCCGGGCACGCGGGCCTGCGCGAGGTGGAACTGGGTTCCTTCGTGCAGCCGGGCACCCGCATCACCTCGCTGCAAGACCTCTCGGCGTTGCGCGTGGAGTTTTCGCTGCCCGAGCGGCAGGCGGCGCGCGTGCGTCCGGGCATGGCGGTGACCTTCACCGCCGCCGGATCCGCCGACACCCTCTCCGCCACCGTGTACGCCGTCGAGTCGCGCATCGATCCCGGCACGCGCCTGTTGCGCGTCCGCGCGCGCACCGCCCCCGGCTCCGCGCGCGGACCTGCCCCGGCGAAGGCCGGGATCCTGCCCGGCGCCTTCGCCCGGGTGGAGCTGCCGCTGCGCGGCGATTCGGTGCTGTGGATCCCTGCCGAGGCGGTGGTGCAGAGCGCGCGCGGCTCCCAGGTATGGGTCGCGCGCGAGGGCGGCGCCGAGCCGCGCGTGTTCACGCCGGGCCTGCGCACGGCCCGGGCGGTGGAGGCGGTCTCGGGCTTGTCGGCGGGCGACACGATCTTCGTCACGGGGCTCTTGCAATTGCGCCCGGGGATGCCGGTCGTTCCCGTGGTCTCCGCGCCCGCCCCCAAGCCCGCCTCCGACACCGCCGCCGGCGCCCCCGCCCCCGAGGCGGCCCCCCGGGCCACGGGGCGCTGACGCATGCGCCTCTCGCACGTCAGCATCGACCGGCCGGTCCTCACCCTCGTCCTGTCGATCTTCATCATCACGCTGGGATTCATCTCGGTCCCCTTCCTGGGCGTTCGCGAGTTCCCGGCGGTGGATCCGCCGCGCATCTCGGTCACCACCAACTATCCGGGAGCCGACGCGGAGGTGATCGAATCCCAGATCACCGAGCCGCTCGAGGAGTCGGTGAACGGCGTGGCCGGCGTGCGCACGCTCACCTCGGTGAGCCGCGAGGGACGCAGCACGATCACGGTGGAGTTCGACCTCTCCGCCGACCTCGACGCGGCGGCCAACGACGTGCGCGACCGGGTGTCGCGCGCGCAGCGCCGCCTGCCGCTCGACGCGGAGCCGCCCACGGTGTCGAAGGCCGACGCCAACGCCTTTCCGGTCATCCTGATGACGCTCGAAAGCGCCGAGCGCGGCATCCTCGACGTCACCGCGGCGGGAGAGCGCGTCAAGGAACGGCTGCAGACCATCCCCGGCGTGGGCGAGGTGCGCATCTGGGGCGAGAAGCGCTATGCCATGCGCCTGCGCCTCGATCCCGAGCGGCTGGCCGCGCACGGCCTCACGCCGGCCGACGTGCGCGCCGTGCTGGCCTCCGAGAACGTGGAGCTGCCCTCCGGCCGCATCGAGGGCGCGAACGTGGAGCTGACCGTCAAGACGCGCGGCCAGCTGCGCGACGAGGAGGAGTTCAACCGCCTCGTGCTGCGCGCGCAGGGCGGCCGCCTCGTGCGGCTCGAGGACGTGGCCACCGTGGTGCTCGGGGCCGAGAACGAGCGCTCCATCCTCAAGCGCGACGGGGTGCCCATGATCGGGCTCGCCGTCACCGCCCAGCCCGGCGCCAACAGCGTGGCCATCGGCGACGAGTTCAACCGCCGCTTCGAGATGATCCGGGCCGAGCTGCCGCCCGACCTCCGGGCCCGCGTCGGCTTCGACAACACGCGCTTCGTGCGCCAGTCGCTCCGCGAGGTCACCGAGACCATCGCCATCGCCTTCACGCTGGTCTTCCTCGTGCTCTTCCTCTTCCTGCGCGACTGGCGCACGGCGCTCATTCCGCTTTTGGCCATCCCCGTGTCGCTGGTGGGCGCGCTCTTCCTGCTCTACGTGGCGGGCTTCACCATCAACGTCCTGACGCTGCTGGGCCTGGTGCTCGCCATCGGCCTCGTGGTGGACGACGCCATCGTGGTGATGGAGAACATCTACCAGAAGATCGAGCGGGGCGAGGATCCCAAGGCCGCCGGATACAAGGGGCTCGAGGAGATTTTCTTCGCGATCGTCTCCACCACGCTCGCGCTGGCGGTGGTGTTCGCGCCCCTCCTCTTCATCGAGGGTTTCGTGGGGCGCCTCTTCCGCGAGTTCGGCTTGGCCGTCGCCGGCGCGGTGCTGATCTCCTCCCTCGTGTCGCTCACGCTCACGCCCATGCTCAGCACGCGCATCCTGAAGCGCAGGCATTCGCGCTTCTACGACCGCACCGAGCCGTTCTTCCGCGGCATGACCGACGGTTACGCCCGCTTCCTGGGATCGGTGGTGCACAAGCGCTGGCTCGCCGTGGCCGTGGTCCTCGCCTCGCTCGGCGGCGCCTGGGGCATGCTCGCGCTGCTCAAGTCGGAGCTCGCGCCCATGGAGGATCGCAGCCAGATCAACATCAACGTCACCGGCCCGGAGGGAACCACCTACGCCTTCATGGACCGCTACATGGACCGCCTCGCCGAGACGGTGCGCGCGACCGCGCCGGAGTTCGAGGGGACGCTGGCGGTGACCTCCCCCGGCTTCGGGGCGGCGAGCAGCGTCAACTCCGGCTTCGTGCGCGTCTTCCTCCCGGAGCCCGCGGACCGGACGCGCACCCAGTCGCAAATCGCCGACGCGCTCACCGTGGCCGTGCGCGGCCTCACCGACGCCCGGGCCGTGGTGACCCAGCCGCAGACCATCCAGGTGGGCGGGGGCGGCTTCGGCCTGCCGGTGCAGTACGTGATCCAGGCGCCGGACTTCGAGCGGCTCACAGAGGTGCTGCCGAAGTTCCTGGAGGAGGCGCGCAAGGAACCCGTCTTTGCCGTGGTGGACGAGAACCTCAAGTTCACCCGTCCCGAGCTGCGCGTGGAGATCGACCGGGACCGCCTCCGCGCGCTGGGGGTTCCCTTCCGCGAGGTGGCCCAGGCCTTGCAGCTCTCCTTCGGCGAGACCACGCTCGGCTACTTCCTTCGCGAAGGCCGGCAGTACGCCGTCATCGGCCAGATGGCGGAGGGCTTCCGCGACGAGCCCGCGGACCTCGGCCGCGTGCACGTGCGCGCCGACGACGGGACCCTCATCCCGCTCTCGCACCTGATCGAGGTGCGCGAGCAGGCGGGGCCCCCGCAGCTGTTCCGCTACAACCGCTGGGTGTCGGCGACGGTGTCGGCCAGCCTCGCGCCGGGCGCGACCATGGGCGAGGGCGTGGAGGCCATGCGCCGCGTCTCGGCGCGGGTGCTGGACCCCTCCTTCAACACCTCGCTCGAGGGCCCCGCGCGCGACTTCGCGGAAAGCTCCTCGAGCCTCCTGTTCACCTTCTTCCTCGCGCTCGTCCTCGTGTACCTCGTGCTTTCGGCGCAGTTCGAGAGCTTCCGGCACCCGTTCGTCATCCTCATCACGGTGCCGCTCTCGCTGTTCGGCGCGCTCCTCACCTTGTGGGTCTTCGGGCAGACGCTCAACATCTTCAGCCAGATCGGCCTGGTGATGCTGGTGGGCCTGGTCACCAAGAACGGCATCCTCATCGTCGAGTTCGCGCGGCAGAAGCACGAGCAGGGCATGGCCTTGGTCGATGCGACCGTCGAGGCCGCGCGCTCGCGCCTGCGCCCCATCCTCATGACCACCCTCACCTCGGCCTTGGGCATGCTGCCCATCGCGCTGGCGCTGGGCGCGGGCGCCGAGAGCCGCCGGCCCATGGGCATCGCGGTGGTGGGCGGCCTTCTTTTCGGCATGGTGCTGACGCTGTACGTGATTCCCTCGATGATCCTGTTGTTCGCGGGCAAGAAGGGACGGGAGGGGGTCCGGAATGGGTGATCCGCAACGGTTGGGGATTCTTCGCCGACGATCCTTCGGAGGGTTCGGGAGTTCTTCGTGGGCTACCGTCCTCACCCCTAACCCCCCGGCCCCCTTCCCCCTCTCCTCGACGCGTAGCGTTCACGTGGTGAGGGGGAAGGGGGTGCCCGAAGGGCGGGGGATGGGGGTGAGGACGTTAGCCCTCGTCCTTGCGTTGGCCGCCTCAGCCCACTCCGACACCCTGACCCTGGGCGCTGCGCTTCGCGAGGCGCTGGAGAAGAACCCCGGCTATCTCGCCGCCGGCGCGGACCGGCGCTTCGCGGAGTCCGCGCATTCCTCCGCCGGACTCGCCGGGTACCTGCCCGACGTCTCGGCGAGCGCGCGCCACAGCCGCAGCCTGCTCGACACGCGCCAGGAGCGCGACACCGCGGTCACCTCCGATCCCTCCGCGCTCTCGACCGCGACCTCGGCGGGAGTGAACGCCAACTGGACGCTGTTCGAGGGCTTCGCCGCCCCGCTGGAGCAAACGCGCTTGCGCCTGCGCCGCGACCAGGCGCGCGCCGCCGAGAATCTCTCGCGCGAGGAGCTGTTGCGCCGGGCGGCGTTGGCTTTCGCCGACCTCGGGAGGCAGGAGCGCCTTTTGGCCGCGCGCGACACCGTGTTGGCCGTCTCGGAGGAGCGCGCCCGCATGCTCGACGGGCGGCTGCGGTCGGGCTCGGCCGGACGTCCCGAATGGCTGGAGGGACAGGTGGACCGGAATGCCGACCGCGCGGCCCGCGTGCAGCAGGAAGCCAACCTGCGCACCGCGCGCCTGGCCCTCGGGCTCGTGCTGGGCCGCGGCGAGGCGGTTACGGAATCGCCCGCGGCCGGCGGGCTTCCCAAGGGGCCGCTCGACGCGGCGTCGCTGTCGGCCGGGCTTGCCGACCGGCAACCCGCGCTGCGGATCGCGGAGGCCGAGCGCGACCTCGCCTCCAACGCGTTGCGGCGCGCCATGGCGCCGTGGTACCCGCGCCTTGACGCCAATGTCGGGTACAACTACAACCTGAGCACCAGCGACGTCGGTTTCGCGTCGGAGAGCCGCACGGTGGGTCCCACGGCGGGGATCCAGATCACCGTGAACCTGTTCGACGGCGAATTGCCTTGGCGCGTGGCGGGGCGCGGGCGCACCGCCGTGCGCGCCGCCGAACTGCGCCTGCGCGAGGTCGAGGCCGCGGCGACGGCCGAGGTCGAGCGTGCCTACGCCGCGTGGCGGGCGGCCGATTCGGCCTCGCGGCTGGAGGCCGAAGGCCTGGGCTACGCGCGCGAGAACCTCGACCTCACCATGGCGCGTTGGAAATCGGGCACGCTCTCCTACCTGGAGGCGCGCATGGCCCAGGTGAAATACCTCGACGCCTTCACGCGCGCCGAGAACGCGCGCTTCGACGCCTTCCGCGCGCGCCTCGACGCGCTCAGCGCGGCGGGCAGGATGGAGCAGCTCCTCGCGGAGACGGGACGCTGATGCCCGGCGGCGCGGGGGTGAAGGATCCTTTGCCCCTGCGGTCGGCGTTCTTCCGAAACATCTCCGTTCGCGCCGAACCGCCTTTACCCGCCGCGCCGGATGACGGCGCGCACCTCGGCCTGCGAGCCTGGCGCTCGCCCTCGGGCGCCGGAAGCTTCCTGCACGCCGACGTCGCCGGTTTCCGCGTCACCGCGGGCGCGCCGCGTACCGCTTCCGACCGGCTGGCCGCGCTTTTCAGTGAATTCGCCGACGACTGCGCGCGCAGCGGCCGGCGCCGCGTGCATTTCGGCCTCCCGGCTCCGCTGCTCGAGTTCCTTCACGGCCCTTGCGCGAGCCTCCGCATAGGGGACCTGCCGGTTTTCGACCTCGGCCGTTGGCTTATGGAGGCGACGATTCCCGCGGGGATCCGCGCGCAAATCCGGCGCGCGCGCAACCGGGGCGTGACCGTCCGGCATGTTTCCCGAACGCCAACCGACCTTTCCCCGCTCATCGCCTGCCGCGAGGCATGGCTCGCCGCCAAGCCCCTGCCGCCGTTGCGTTTCATGACCACTCCCTACCTGTTCGATCCCTGGCCCGCCGAAGGCGTGTTGATCGCCGAACGGGAAGGCCGGGTGGAGGGGTTCCTGTCGTCGTCGCGCGCGTTGTTCGGGGGGATGCTTCGGATCGACGCGGTGGGGCGGAGGCCCGATGCGGTCAACGGGGTCCCGGAGCTGCTCGTGTCGGAGTGTTTTCGCCGCGCGGCGGAACGAGGGATCGAGCGCGCCACCTTGGGCCTCGCGCCGCTATCGCGCCGCTCCGGCGCGGCGGGATCGCGCGTTCCGGATTTCGCCCGCGCTCTCGCCGTGCCGTTCTATTCCTTTGAGGGTCTCGAGGCCTTCAAGGCGAAGTTCGCGCCCGACGCGTGGATTCCGATGTATTGCGCCGCGCCGGGCCGCGTCTTCGGGCCCCGCGACGCGCTCGCCGTGGCGCGCGCCTTCGCGGGCGGGTCGGTGCTGCGCTACGCCGCCCGGACGGCGGTGTGGAGCGCGGGGTTCAAGAAGGTTTAGTCCCGGGCTTTAGGGATTACCGATACGCCCTTGTCTCGCCTTCATTTTCTATTTGCGTGACGATTTGCCCTTCACCTCATACCCCGGAGTCGCTTCAGCGACCACGGACGCGATCTCGGAGTTTTCCGCCCCAAGGGCGTAGAGCGAACGCACGAGAAGATCCACGGTGACGGACGGATCCGCTAGTTCCATCTTCACCACGCGCGGTTGGCTGGACTTAAGGTGTTGCGCCAGTTTCACTTGGGTCATGGAGGAACTTTTGCGCTTTTCCTTCAAGTAATCTCCAAGCGCGATCTTGAGGTCGATTTAGGCCGTTTCCTCGGGGGACAGGCCGAGAAAATCGGCAGCGGATCCTGATTTCCAACCCGCCTTTTCCAGCCGCTTGTGTTTCGCTTCGTTCATGGTTTCCTCCTCATGCCGCAGCTTTCGGACGTGAATGCGGAAGCGAAAGGGTAAACCATGTCCGATCAGACATATTCGCAAGGGCGAACATGATGCGATATCGACTCCCTCCCAAACCCCCAACCCTCAACCCGAACCCTGCCGCCCTTCCCACCGGAGCCCCGCGCTCACGCCTCCCGCCTGCGGCCACTTCCCCAGCTGCGCGCGCTTGGCCGCGGCGGCGGCCATCATCACCCCGTTGTCGCCGCAGAACCGGCGGTCGGGCAGCACGAGCTTCCATCCTTCACGCTCCGCAAGCTCCGTCGCGCGCGCGCGCAGGCGCGCGTTCGCGGCCACGCCGCCCGCGACGATGAGCCTGTTCTCGTCCAGCGCGCGCATCGCCCACGATGTCTTTTTCAAAAGGGCGTCCACGATCGCCTCCTCCAGGCTCGCGCACAAGTCCGCTTTTTCCCGCTCCAGTGCGTCCGCGTCGCGGCGCGCGATCTCGCGCGCCATCGCGGTCTTGAGCCCGCTGAAGGAGAATTCCAGGTTGCCGCGCTCCATCAGGGCGCGCGGCAGGTCGACGAAGTCGCGCCGCCCTCCCTCGGCCAGCTTGCTCACGGCCGCGCCGGCCGGATAGCCGAGGCCCAGGAGCTTTCCGCTCTTGTCGAACGCCTCTCCCGCCGCGTCGTCGCGCGTGGCGCCCAAGACCTTGAACTCGAGGCCCGCCCCCACGTGCACCAGTTCCGTATGACCTCCCGAGACCAGCAACGCGAGGAACGGAGGCTCGAACGAGGGATCCGTCAGGTACGCCGAGGCGAGATGCCCCTCGAGGTGATTCAGCCCCATCACCGGCTTGCCCAGGGCCCGGCCAAGCCCCTGCGCGAACGACGAGCCCACCAGCAGCGGGCCGAGCAAGCCCGGGCCCCGCGTGTGCGCGATCACGTCCACGTCCCCGAGGCGGATGCCCGCCCGCTCGACGGCCGATTCGGCCACCGCCCGGATTTTCTCCAGGTGCGCGCGCGCCGCCACCTCGGGCACCACGCCGCCGAACTTCGCATGCGTCTCGGCCTGCGTGTACAGGGCGTCGCCGAGCACGCGGAAGCCCTCGTCCACGATGCCGCAGCCGGTCTCGTCGCAGGAGGTCTCGATGCCGAGGAAGAGCATGGAGGGGAAACGTAGCTTCGGGCCACGCTGGTGACGATGCGCCTCACCCCACCCCCGCGCTTTCAGCGCGACCCCCTCCCCCTCTCCTCGCGTGACATCAACCGGAATTCGATTTCATGCGAGGAGAGGGGGAGGGGGCGTTCGATTTCTGTCGTTGGACTTTCTTGGGGGTGGGGTGAGGCGCATCGACTTCGAAGTCCTCCATCCCTAAACCCTCTCCACCACGTCCTCCCTCCTGAACCGCACCTTCGCCAGCGAGGCGTACTTGTCCTCCGCCGAGCGATGGCCCGCCGCGGCGACGACCACGGCGCGGTAACCCTTTTCGCGCAGGCCCAGGATCTCGTCGTAGCGCGCGGGATCGAAGCCCTCCATCGGCGTGGCGTCGACGCCCAGCGCCGCGGCGGAGGCGACGAAGTTTCCCAGCGCGATGTACGCCTGGCGCGCCGCCCACGCGTCGCGGTCGGCCTCGGGGCGAGCGACCACGCCCAGGGCGGCCTGCTTCAGTCCCGCGAGCGATTCGAGGGAGACGCCGCGCACCTCGGCCACGCGGGCGATGAAGCGGTCCACGTCCTCCGCGGAGTATCCGGCGCGCGCCGCGAACACCACGAGCTTCGCCGCGTCGGTGATTTGCGGTTGTCCGTACGAGGCCTCCCGCAGGCGCCCGCGCACGGCGGGGTCGTCCACGACGAGGAACTTCCAGGGCTGCAGGCCGATTCCCGAGGGCGTGAGCACGAGCGATTCCTCGAGCGCCTCCCAGGTGGCGGGGTCGAGTTTCCGCGCGGGGTCGTACTTCTTCACGGCGTAGCGCCGGCGCTGCGCCTCGAGCCAGCGGTGGGGCGTCGCGAACGGGGCTTCTCCGCCTGAGCCGCCTCGTTCGGGCGCCGGGAGGGATTCGGGTCTCTGGTTGGGGTTGATGGCGATCATGGTTGGGTTCTTTCTGTTGAGGGTGCATGATCGGATGACGGATGCGTCATCCTTGCGGAAAACGGATTTCCGCGGCGATTAGGTTTCTGTATATATCGTTCATCTATAAACCTTCAAGCCAAAAAAAGGGTTCAGCCCGCCTTGGCCGCTTTCTTGAGCAAGCCGCGCAAGGTTTCAACCTCGTGGTCGTCCAGGGCCGAGAGCATGCGCTCGACCACCTTCGCCTGCTCCGGCAGGACCGAGTGGATGAGCTTTTTCCCGGCCTCGGTGATGCGCACCCGGTTCACGCGCCGGTCTTCGGGGGCGGGCTCGCGCTCCACCCAGCCCCGCTCGCCGAGGCGGTCGATGAGGCCGACCATGTTGCCCTTGGTCACGCCGAGGCGGTCGGCCAGCTCCTGCTGGTTGGCGCAGCTCCCGGTCGCGAGGCTCGAAAGCACCTCGAACTGGGCCACGGTGAGCCCGCGCGCCTGCAAAAGGCTCGCGACCTGAGCCTGCAGGTGCTCATAGGTGCGGATGAGCTGCAGCCAGGCCTCCATGTAACGCCGGTTCTTCTCCGTGCAGCCGTGGGAATCCATTGGTTTAAGTATAAACTAAATGCGACGACAAGGCAAGGGGGGGATCCTTCGCAAGCCCACGGGCCGTTCGGCGGGCTTCCCGGAATCGGATCTTCGCCGCTACGCGCCTCACCCCCGCCCTCTCTCCAGCGTAGCTGGAGAGAGGGATTGCCGGGCAACGCGCTCCTGAAACCTTGGACGAAGAATCGTTCCCCCT
>CBFGVC010000016.1:0-20671 GCA_965652255.1 uncultured Fibrobacteria bacterium
TAGTCGGCGTCGAAGTTCGACGGCGCGGCCGCGCGGCCCTCGTAGCCGAAGAAGTGGTGCTGCGCGGAGAACTTCCCGCCCGCGCCCTTGTAATCGGAATCGGCCTTCAGCTTCGCCGCCACCATCTCCGAGAGCAGCTTCTCCGTCTCGATCAGCGAGACCTGCACGTTGCCGTGCGGATCGCGGTCGAGCAACAGCTGCGACTGGATCGAGGCCGGCAGCGACTTGAACGTGGCGGCGTTCTCTCCCTTCAGCCAGCCGGACAGCGTCGCGATCTTCGCCGCCGCGCCTTCCACCTTCGAGAACTCCGCTTCCTTCTCGGCGAGCAGATGGTTCACCTCGGCGACGAGCGCCTTGAGCGCGGGCACGAATTCGATCAGCCCCTCGGGCACGAGCACCACGCCGTAGTTCTTGCCCTGCTTGGCCCGCGCCTTGATCGGGCCCGCGACGAGGTCCACCACCTGGTCGAGCGTCATCTTCTTCGCCTCGACCTCCTCGGAGATCAGCGTCACGTTGGCGCGCGTGCGCAGGCCCGCCTCCAGGGTGATGTGGCTGGCGGAGCGGCCCATCAGCTTGATGAAGTGCCAGTACTTGCGGGCCGAGCGCGCGTCGCGGGCGATGTTGCCGATCAGCTCGGAGTAGGTCTTCACCGCCGTGTCGAAGCCGAACGAGGTGGGGATGTGCGCGTTCTTCAGGTCGCCGTCGATGGTCTTGGGCACGCCCACCACGGAAGCCTTCACGCCCTTGGCCAGGAAGTACTCCGCCAGCACGGCGGCGTTGGTGTTCGAGTCGTCGCCGCCGATGATCACCACCGCGTCGAGCCCGAGCTTGTTCACCACCTCGATGCAGCGGTCGAACTGCTCCGTGGTCTCCAGCTTCGTGCGGCCCGAGCCGATGATGTCGAAGCCGCCGGTGTTGCGATAGGCGTCCATCACGGCGTCGGAAATGATCTCGTACTTGCCGTTCTCGAGCCCCGACGGGCCGCCGGAGAAGCCGAACACCTGGCTGTCCTTATGGATCTTGCGAATGGCGTCGAAGATTCCCGCGATGACGTTGTGGCCCCCGGGAGCTTGCCCCCCGGAAAGCACCACCCCCACCTTCAGCGCTGCCGCGCCGCCGGAGGAATCGCCCCCGGCCGCGAACTCGATCACCGGCATGCCGTAGGTGTTCGGGAAAGCCGCCTTGATGGCCTCCTTGTCCTTCACCGGCTCGGTCGCCGCGCCCGCCTTGAGCGTGACGCGATCGGCGCCCTGCGCGAGCGCGGGCGGAAGCTTGGGCGAGTAGGCGCTGCGGTGGCGGTCGAGGACGGACTTTTCGGCGGACGCGTGCGACATCGGGGACTCCGGGGAAAAATGCGGATGCGTTGGCGGGACGCCAAATTTAGAACGATGGGAAAGCGCCGTAACGGCGTGTGGAAGTCGGGAAACGCGGGAACACGAAAACGACATGGGGGTATCCGCCTGCGGGCCGTTTGTTCCCCGGGGGACGTTGCGGACACGGTCCGGGCCGACCGGATTCCCTCTTTTTTCCCGATTCGGGGCGATTCAACGGGTTTTGCGTTGACGGCGTTGCCCCGCTCTTTTACATTCTCCCGCCTGTTCGGGACGTGGCTCAGTCTGGTAGAGTACTTGAATGGGGTTCAAGTGGTCGTGGGTTCGAATCCCGCCGTCCCGACCATCCTTCTCCCCAAATCCTTTCGAAATCGATAGTGTCCTTTCGGCGGGCATAAGCGGCTTTGAAGCCTCCTGTTGCCGCGTCCCCGGACATTCAGCCAACGGCCCCCCTGAAATTTTTCGACACCGCCCGTGACGTCCGTCACGGCCCGGGTCGTCTTGCTTGTCGGGTCATCCGATATTGGGCCGCGGAGGTTCCCATGGCCGGTCACCGTCGTTCCATCCGCATGCCTGGATATGATTATTCAAGTCCTGGTTCTTACTTCGTCACGCTGCTGACGCATCTGCACGCCTGCGTGTTCGGACGCATCGTCGATGATGAGATGCGCCTCAGCACCGTCGGCGAGATTGCCCGCGACTGCTGGCTGCGGATCCCGGAGCACATGCCGGGCGTGCGCTTGGATTCCTGGGTTCTCATGCCCAACCACCTCCATGGGATCCTGGTGATCGACAAGAGGCTGGATGCGAGCCCTGATCCATTGAGGGCGATCCGTGGCGGTATCCACGACCTCTCAAGGGCGCCCCATGGGTCGCCCTTACTAATGCCTGGAGCCACCCTCGAGGCGAGACGACCTCGAGGCGCGGCGCCGGGATCGCTCGGCGCCATCATCGCCCAGTACAAGGGCGCGGTAGTCAGGCGCGTCAACAAGCTGCTGCATCAGCCCGGGGCACGGTTCTGGCATCGGGACTATCACGATCATGTGATCCGGCACGATGACGCCCTCAACAGGATACGCCGCTACATCGACCTCAACCCATCGCGATGGTATCGGGATCGCAACAACCCCGACAGGTGTGCATCACCGTGATGCGTGTCGTCGTAAGGGCGAGCCACGGCTCGCCCCCTTCTGTCCGGATTACGCCCCGGACGCTGTAGTAGTGAGGCGCTGGCCCGGATGCGGTGACACAGGACAGCAAGGCTGTGGAGAGGGCGACCCGTGGGTCGCCCCTACTATCGCCCCCACGACCCTCCTCCGCTCAGGGCGACCCGTGGGTCGCCCCTTCAAGCACCTTGTCCCAAAACTCCCGCGCCTCGGCGGCCGCGTCGGGATGCTCGACCAGCGGCAGCGCGCTGTCTCCCGCCCAGGCGCCGAGGATTTCGATATCGAGGTTCGAGAGCGTGCGGATCATGAGGTTCGTCGCCTCGGGCTTCATCGGCCGCTCGCCCGAGAGCGTCAGCAGCGCCACGCGGTTCGCCCCGGCGGGAAACTCCCGAAGCGCCGCGTCCACCCCGATCCACTCGCCGCCGATGAAGGCTTCGGCCCAGGCGTGGCCGATCCACACGCCGCGCCCCAGCGTGGCGTAGCCGAGCGCGACGCGCGCGGGCACGCCCGCCGCGCGCAGGAGCGCGGCGACCAGCACGGCGGCCTCGGAGCAATCGCCCTTGCGGTCGCGCAGGGCCTCGCGGCTGGTGGCGAAGAGCGTCGCGCCGAGGCGATACTCGAAGTTCTCCGACACATGGCGACGAATGCGCCTCGCGACCTCGGCGTCGTCCGCGGCGTCCTTCCGAAGCTTGGCCGCGAGAGTGCGCAGCATCTTGTCGGTGAGGTCGAGCTCCGGCGTGGAGGCGCGGTAAGGCGCGAGCGAATCATGCCATGAGGTCGCCGCGCCGCGCTTGGCCGAAGGAAGGCGCGTCTCGATCTCCGCCCACGATGTTCCGCGCCGGAGCACGCGCTGTCCGGGCGTGGGCGGGGGAAGGACCAGCGAGTCGCCGCCGCGCAGCGCGACGCGCAGGCGCAGGCGCGTGACGCGCGCCGTCGCCTCCTTGCCCGGTGCGCGCGGGGATACGGGCAGGAGGGCCGTGCCTCCGGCACGGCCCTCCGCACGGCCGTGGCCGGTCGAATCCCCCGCCGGATGGCCCGTGCGCGGCGCGACCCGAGCCCTGTTCTCGCCCTCGGCCAATTCCTCGAAGTCGGCGATGCGCCAGCCGGAAGCCGAGCGGTGCAAGTGCACCGCTTGCAGCGACGACATCCGCTCCATGCCAAGGAAAGGTTTGCGGAAAACCGTCTCGGAGCGGATCTCGAGCACGACCCAGTCGCCGCGCCGCTCTTCGCGCAGGATCGTGTCGCGGCTGCGCGCGGTGTCGACGAAGGGCGAAAGGCGCGTTTGCGCCGCGACGAGCAGCGGGAAGAGGCGGCGCGCGGTTCCCGCCGTGAGCGCGCGCGCCGCGGCGAAGGACTCCTCGGCGCCCGCCTGCATCAGAGAGTCGAAGCGCTCCACCACGCGGCGCGGCGAAGCATCGGCCCCCGCCCCGCCCCCGGGCGATGCGAGGGCCGGCAGCGAAAGCCCCCCCGCCAAAAGGATAGAGAGGACCACGCGAGGCATCGGTCCGCGCTTCAGAACCACTGCCGCTTCTTGAACCAGGCGAGCATGGCCAGAAACACCGCCCCCGAAACGCCGAAGATCACCGCGAAGGCGTTGGATGTTTCGGCGTAGGGAAGCCCGACGTTCATCCCGTAAAGGCCGGTGATGAACGACAACACCAGCAAGGGCGTGGAGAGCACCGTGAGCACCCGGATAGTTTCGTTCGTCTTGTGGGTGATGGAGGACCGGTAAAGCTCGAGGGCGTTCTGCGCGACCTCGCGGTAGATGGCGACGTCGTCGATCAGGCCGCGCAGGCGGTTTTCGAGGGAACGGAAGAAGGGGCGCGCGTAGGGCGTGACGAAGCGCGAGCCCGAGGCCAGCTCGCGGAGCATTTGCTGCTGCGGCGCGAGCGAAAGGTGCACGGCGTACAGGGCGTCGCGGGTGGCCACGATTTCCTCGAGCAGGTCGGGACGCGGGCGCGCGAGCGCATCCTGCTCGAGCTCGGCGAGCACGTCCTCGAGCGACTCGACGCGCGGAGCCTCGGCTTCCACGGCGGCCGAGACAAGACGGTACAGCACGATGTCCGGGGAGCGGTGCGCCTTGGCCGCGGGTAATTCCTCGAGAAGCGCGTCGATGGCCGCCAAGGGCCGGGCGTGGAAGGTCACGAGGTACTTCTCGCCGAGCACGGCGTCGATCTCGGTGTCGTCCCCGCCTTCGCCGATGGGCGCCCGGACGACGAAGGCGAGGTGGGTGTGGTCGTCGAAGGGCGTCAGGCGCGCGCGAGAGACGACCTGCCGGATGTTCTGCAGCACGATGGGGTGCCAGCCGAGGCGCGCGCGCAGCCAGTTCTCGGCCTCCGCGGGATCTCCCTCGACATCGAGCCAGACGGGTTGTCCCGCCGCCAGGGCCGGGTCGGCGGCGGGGAGGGAAGCGAGGAAAACCGGCGGCCCGCCTTGGGGGAAGGTGAATCCGCGGATACGGCAGGGCGGAGGCATGGAGGGGAAGGTACAAAGGCCCTCCGGCTCGCGCGCCGCCGGCGGCCCGCGGCCCGCGTCCCGCGAGGATTTCGCGCGCGCGTTCCGGCTAAGTTATTCCGGGCTAGTTATTATTAGGCTCGCGCATGCCCAAAAACTCCAGCGGGCCCACCCAACAAACCCGGATCAACCGCCTGATCGCGCGTTACGTCGCGTTCTCCTACGCGCGCCCCTGGGTTCCCATCCTCCTCATCGTGCTCTCGGCGCTGGGAGCCTTCCAGCTCGCCAAGGGCCTCCGCATCGACACCGACCTGCGCGTGCTTTTGCCCGACGGCACGCCGTCGAAGATCGCCATCGAGGAGGCCGAGCGCCGCAAGGGATCCACCGACCTTTACACCATCGCCATGGAGGCGCCCTCGATCGAATCGGTCGCGCGCTTCCAGAAGGCGCTGGCGGACTCGCTGGAGAAGTGGCCCGAGGCCGTGTGGGTGCAATACGACCAGGACCGCACCTTCTTCGAGGAGCGCGCGCTCCTCTACCTGCCCACCTCGCAGCTTGAGGACTTGCGCGAGCGGGTGCGGGCGATGATCGGCGGGGAATTCTCCTCGGCCAACCCGCTGGTGACCGACCTGCTCGAGGAGGACGAGAGCGCGCCCGCGAACCTCGAGGGCTGGCCCGACCGCGGCGAGCTCGAGCGCGAGGGGCTGCCGCAGGAGATCGTGAACGCGCTCACGAAGAAGGCCGGGCGCGGCGACCGCGACACGGTCGCGGTGGAGTACGCCCCCGACGGCTCGCCAATTCCTCCCAAGCCCGACTCGCTCGACTCGCGCATGATCAACTGGCACGCCTCCAAGGGCGTGTGGGTGGGCGTGACCTTGGTGCAGCTGAACCAGCCCTCCACCGACGCGGCGTTCGCGAAGTCGATGTACGATCGCGGCGAGGCGCTCATCGCGCGCCTGGACCCGGCCGCCTACGACACGGCGCTGGTGGCCAAGGTGGCGGGCGCCTACCGCAACTTCAACGAGATCGACCAGGTCAGCGCCGACGTGGCCATCGCGGGCACGATCTCCTTCGTGCTGGTCACCTTGCTGCTGTGGGTGTTCGTGCGCAAGCCCTTCAGCCTGCTGCTCATCAACATCCCGCTGTTCACGGCCATGGCGTGGGCGATGGGGCTCACCTACCTGATCTACCAGCGCCTCACCTTGCTCACGGCCTTCATACTCTCGCTCATCCTGGGCCTGGGAATCGAGTACGCGGTGCACCTCTACGCCCGCTGGGCGGAGGAGACGCGCAAGCGCGGCGATCCGGTGCGGGCGATGACCGAGGCGATGCAGGCCACCTGGCGCGCCCTGCTGGCGGGCGCCGCCACCAACGTCGTCGCCATGCTGAGCCTGCAGATCGGCGCCTTCCAGGGCTTCCGCGAGTTCGGCGTGGTGGTCTCGGTCGGCATCCTCTGCGCGCTGGTGGCCAACTGGATCGTGATGCCGCCGGTGTTCTTCCTCACCCTGCGCGGCGCCGGCTGGCTGGGCCGCCGCTCTCCCCGGCTGTTCCGCAAGGTGCTCGGCCTGCTGGTGCCCTCCAAGGCCGAGGTGCGCGGCGGCCTCATCGTGCCCGAGCTTCCGCTCACGCGACGCTCCGTCAAGTGGATGGCGGCCGGTGTCGGTCTCATCACCCTGGCGCTGGCCTTCGGTCCGCCCGTGGAGTTCGAGAACGACTTCCGCAACCTGCGCGGCAAGAGCACGGGGGCGGGAATCAGCTACGGCCGCGCGGTGGGCGCGGGCCAGAACACTTCGCCCGCGGTGATCCTGGGCGAAAGCGAGGAGCAGATGCGCTCGGTGCACGAGGGGCTCGTGCACCGGCACGGCGAGCCCGCCGACAGCATGCTCAAGGGCTACCTCACCATCCAGTCGTTCGTGCCGGGCCGGGGCCGGCAACGGCAGCGCCTCGAGGTGATGGACGAGATCAAGGAGCTGATCTCGGGCCGCGCGCTCGGGCGGGCCGATTCCTCCACTCGCGCGCAGATCGACACCTTGCGCCGCTACCTGGACGCGCAACCTTTCGACTTCGACTCGCTCCCCGGCTGGGCGCGGCGCTTCCTCACCGAGGCCGACGGCAGCCACGGCAAGATGGGTTTCCTCTACGCGCAAATGCGCGAGAGCGACGCCGTCGAAAGCGGCCTGTTCCAGGACCGCTTCCAGTTCCTCGAGTCGGACGAGGGCGAGGTGCCGGTGGCCAGCAGCGGGTTCATCTACGCCGACGTGGTGCGCATGGTGAAGTCGGACGGCCCCCGCCTGGCCATCGCCACCTTCTTCCTCCTCCTCCTCGTCACCTTCATCGACATGCGCAAGTGGAAGGGCGTGCTCATCGTGGTGGGTTTCGTCGCGCTCTCGGCCTTCTGGACCTACAACCTGATGGGAATCCTGGGGCTCAAGCTCGGCGTGTTCAACCTCGTGGTGATCCCCACCATCCTCTCCGTCTCGGTGGACTCGGTGATCCACCTCTACCACCGCCGCCTCGCGCTGGGGGCGGGCAAGCTGCGTCAGCTCTACCACACCACGGGCTCGGCCGTGCTCACCGGCACGCTCACGAACCTGTTCGGATTCCTCGGGCTTTGCTTCGTGGATCACAAGGGCATGCAGAGCATCGGCATCCTGGCGACCCTGGGCATCGGCTGCGGGCTCGTGGTGATGTTCACCGCGCTCCCGGCCGCGCTGGAATTTTTGTGCCCCAAGGCGCCGGTGAAGGAAGAGGACGATTAAGGCGGGATTCTTCGGTGTCCTTTCCTTGGACAGTTCGGGATTCGTTGTCGACAACGCTTTGGAGGGTTCAGGAATCTCCGCGGGCTACGCGCCTCACCCCGGGAGCCCAATGCAACAATAGAACAATGCAACAATGAACACAGTCGCTGATCCGCCACGCCCCTGTGTTCCATTGTTCCATTGCTGCATTGTTCTATTGTATTCCTGCGTTATCCCGAATCATCCAGAGAAATTATGTCGAAGGATCCCCCTCTCCCCCTTTTCTCCGCCGACATCATCGCCGCCCGCGTGCGTGAGCTGGGCGAACGGATCACCCGCGACTACGCGGGCAAGGATCTTGTCCTTGTCGTCGTGCTCAAGGGCGCGTTCGTGTTCGGCGCCGACCTCGCGCGGGCGATCGACCTTCCGTTGACGGTGGAGTTCCTCTCGGCCTCGAGCTACGGGGATGGCGTCGTTCCCACCGGCGACGTGCGCGTGTCGCTCGAGCCCGAGGGGCCGCTCGCCGGGCGCGACGTGCTGCTGGTGGACGACATCATCGACACGGGCCGCACGGCGAGGCGATTGCTCGACATCCTGAGGGCGCACGAGCCCGCGTCGCTCAAGCTGTGCGCATTGCTCGACAAGCCGTCGCGCCGCGAGGTGGAGGTGAACGTCGATTATGCGGGCTTCTCCGTGGACGACGTCTTCGTCGTGGGGTACGGACTTGACCATGCGGGTCGGTGGAGGAATTTGCCGTACGTGGGGGTCGGGGAGTAGGGCGGAACCTGCTCGCCGCCTGCCTTAGTCGCGCGAACCGTTTTCCACTTGGTTCCCCGAGAGTTATACTTGTTTATAATGTGCCTGAATTAACATTCCATCCGATACCGGGCGGAATCGCGAGACATGAAGGAGATGCCCATGCGCCCCCGTAGCAAGCTCCAGTCCTGCCTGGTTTTGATCGGCCTCGGAGGGCTGCTGACGGGATGTTTCCGTTCCCCTCCTCCGCTTCCCTGGATGACCCCGAAGGTGATCCACCCGACATCCGTGGAGGGGCTTATGAGCAAAGAGCTCAGAAACCACGCGGATGCATGCGAAATCGTCCCCGCGAAATCGGATGAGAAGGCATACTCCTTCGTGACTGAGGAGTTCCAACGCCACATGGAAGCGGAAAAACTCGCGGGTCCGGGAGAGCTCCTCCACATCTCCGGAGCCAGCTTGTTCCAGTACGTCTATAGCGAACAAGAAATAGCCCATCCCCTGAAAGATGCGCGCAAGTCCCGGTTCCTCTCCTTCGAGAACCACACGGACACGCTTCCCAGGCCTCGAAAGGGGAATTCATGGTATCTCGCACGCTCGTGCGCCGGCTATGCGCAAGGCTCCGCAAGGGCCAACACCCCTGTGCCCGCCGTGGTCGCGCAGACCGTCCTGAAGGCGGAGTTCGAAAAAAAATCGACCTTGACCGCGATATATGGCCAGTTCGAATCTCCGCTGCGTTCGTTGCTGGCCAGCGAGGATGGATCCGCGCTCGACCTCCATCTGCAGCTGTGGTGGATGTACAGCCGGGATAGTCTCCTTGCCCTTTCTCCTTGGTACATGAATGATTTCAGGGGGGTATCGTTCCGGCAGGAGACTGGAGTTTCCTACAACGCGTCCCTGGACCATGAAATCACCGCCAACCTAGGCAACCTGAACGCCAGCAGCCTCGCGGGGTACGGCAAAACCAACTACTACCGGGCGCTAAGCTGGCGAACCATCATTTTTTCCGATTCGGGAAATCCTTCGCGCCAGTCGAGATTCTCGCCGCTACCTTCGCCTGATCGGATCCAACGGCTGTTGGCGAGAGCTCAAACCACGCCCAAAAACCAAGGCCGCGCGCTCGTCCCAGGTGACCGGTACACCCTTGAGCGGGTTCTTCCGGGGGTTCCCGAATTCCTTTGTGGAAACGGCTGGGAGCTGAAAGACCTCCATGCCGGACTTTTCCAGCCGAACTCCGTGACCTTTCAGGCTACTCCTGAAATCATCAAGGGTACCCCCTCTTGCGTATTCACCATCGGCGGGCTTCCCGATTCCTCTCTCTTTTCGCGGAAATCTGCGAATTCATCCCAAAGCGCAATCCTCCAGGGAACCGTTCGCTATACGGAAGCCGTCGTCCAAGGCAAAATGCTCGAGCTGCCACTGAAAATCGACCTGAGCGTGGCCGGGCAATTGTTGGCGACGCAGGAAAACCCCGTGGACAAGGCCAGGATCGATCCCGACGCGGACAGGTTTTCAACCTCCTGGAGCATCGATATTCACCTCGCGAATACCGATGACGACCCCATAAAACTCGGACCAAGCGTGGAAGCCGAGCTTCCGCCTGACATGGTCATCCACTGCCCCTCCGGATCCGGCATTCCGGTAAGAGGGAAAGCGGTGCCGGTGTTCTCCCGGAAATACCGCCTCACGCTGACGGGGCGCACGCAATCCAGCAGCAGGGATTACGACATTGGGAAGCCGGAGATCTGCATCCTGGAAACCCGTCTCTTCGTTCCCATGAACACGGGGAACAGGAAGCGTCCCGTTTCGCTGACGGCCAACGTGACCTTCCCTTCGAAAGCTTCCACTATCGCCGCCACAGCGCCCGCTCCATTAATCCCGACTCCTCCGCCGGGAGCCCCCATCGAACCTTCGCCAATAACCGCCGGGGTGGACTCCTCCAAGGCTCAGCGCTAACCGTACCGTGTTCACCTTTGCCGCGCCGCATTCCGGTTTCTACATGTAGTCACGCAATGCCGGCGACTTCCCTCAAAGCGCGGTTTTCCCTGGACGCGGGGCGCGCGACCCTCGCCTGGATCGGCGGCTACTGGCTGATCATCGTCCTGGCCGGTCTCCTGCTCTCGCCGCACTCCCTCGGCACCCGCGCCCTGGCCTTCGCGCAGGCGCTCTTTTACCTGCCGTTTTTCCTGTGGCTCGCGTCGTTCCCCGCCCTGCGCGAACTCTTCGCGGGGTTGGGCAAGGGGCGGCAAATATTCTTCCTCGGACTCGCGGGGCTCATCTTCATCGGGCAAATCGCCAGCGACAACCGTAGGCTTTACCCGTTCCTGCAGTGGCGCATGTATTGCTCCATCAACCCCACCGATTCCTACGTCGAGTACGCGGCCACGCACGCCTCGGGAACGCGCAGCCACCTTCCCTTCGCGAAGCTGGCCCCCACCACCTCGACGCACGATTTCATGGAGCGCTTCGGACACAAGGTCAAGAAAATCGCCGACCCCGCCGCGCCGACCGCCGACGAAGCCGCGCGGCTCGCCTTGTTCCGCGAGGAAATGTCGGAGCTGATGAAGATTTACAACGCGCGCCATGCCGCCGATCCCATCCGCGCGATCGAGGTCTCCGTGCGCCGCGTTCCGGTGCGAACGTATGCCGGAAAGGCTTCCGTCGAGCGGCTCCCCGTCATGGAGGTTTCGGCCCCATGAAGCGCGTCCTGCACGTGGGGGCGACTCCCGAGGCTTTGGGCTTCGCGCGCTTCGCCGTCTATTCGATCTGGTTCGTCGTCATCCTGATGCACCCCATCCAGGGGTTCTCGGCGCTTCCGCAAGGCTGGCACGACGCCGTGGGACCCCTGCGGCTCCTGCCCGACGAGGCCTTGGCCGTCTTGTTGTCCGCGAATGCCTTGTGGGCGTTGCGCCTCGTGCTGCTCGTGTTGTGCGCGCTGCTCGCCTTGGGAATCCGGCCTTTCATGCCCCTGGCCATCCCCTGCGCGGTCTTGCTGCTGCTCTTCGATGCGATCATCAAGGGCTACGGCAGCTTCGTGAACCACGCGCAGGCCGCGGCCCTGGTGGCCGCGTGGGTCCTCGCGCTCTTCCCCGCGGCGGACGGTTTCTCGGTGATGGGCGCCCGCAAGAAGCCCGCGCCTTCGGCGCTGTACGCCTCGCCCCTGCTCTTCACCGGCTTGTGCCTCGCGTCCATCTACATGCTGCTGGGCATCCGGCGCTTCGCGCACGGCGGCTACGAGATCTTCACGGGCGAGGCCATCCTCCGCTACTTCTCCGTCAGCTCGCTCAACTACAGCAAGTACGGATTCGACCACGGCCTCGTTTTCCTGGACCATCCCTTGCTCGGGATCGCCGCGAAGCTCGGTTTCTTCTTCGTCACGGTGGCCGAGCTGACCACGCCGCTCGCGCTTTTTCACCGCGGATACCGGTGGGCATGGCTCCTCGTGATGATCCCCATGCATATCGGCACGTTGTTCCTCATGAACATCCTCTTCTGGGAGCAGATGATCCTGGCGCTCGTCTTCATGACCGGGCTGCCCCATGTGGTCGCATCCTGGAAGTTCGGGAAGGGCAAGCCCGGAACCCTGGGCGAAGCCGCTTCGCCTCCCTCAGCGCCATCCGTATGATCGCCGGCGGATCGTCCGCCGTCCCCGATCAGATCCGGCCGCGGCGGAAATCCGCCAGCACGGCCTGCGCGGCATGGTATCCGCCCATGCCGTGCACGCCGCCGCCCGGAGGCGTCGCCGCCGACCCGATGTAAATGCCGCGCGCGGGAGTACGGTAGGGCCTGAGGCTCCGCGAGGGGCGGGTGAACAGCTGGCGGATGTCCTGCACGCCGCCGTTCACGTCGCCGCCGACGAAGTTGGGGTTGTAGGCCTCCATCTCCGCGCTGTCGCGGGTGGCGCGCAACAGGATGCGGTCGCGAAAGCCCGGAGCGAAGCGCTCGATCTGGCTTTCGATCGCCTCGCTCCGGTCCAGCGTCGAGCCGCGCGGCACATGGCAATAGGCCCAGGCCGTATGCCCTCCCGCCGGGGCGCGGGTGGAATCGAAAAGGCTCGGCTGCGCGACGAGCACGAAGGGCTTCTCCGCATGGCGGCCTTCCCAGGCGTCGCGCTCCGAGGCGGCGATTTCCCCGAGGGTGCCGCCCACGTGCACGGTGGCGCTGCGCAAGGCCTCGGGCGCCCGCCACGGGATGGGGCCGTCCAGCGCCCAGTCCATCTTGAACACGCCCGGGCCGTGGCGGTATCGCCCCAGCTGCCGACGGTAGCCTGCGGGCAGGCGGTCGCCGGCGATCCGCGCCAGCGCCTGGGGCGACGTGTCGAAGACCACGGCCCGCGCCGGCGGAATGTCGGCCCACGATAGCACCTCGCTGTCGTAGCGAACCTCGCCTCCCAGGGCGCGCAGCCGGCGCGCGAGCGCGTCGGCGATCGCCTGCGATCCGCCGCGCGCCACCGGCCAGCCTTCGGAATGGGCGAGCAAGGAGAGAAGCATGCCGAACGCGCCCGTGAGCGGTTTCTCCAGCGGCATGAAGGAGTGCGCGGCCATGCCCGCGAACAGGGCGCGCGCCCTCTCCCCGCGAAAGAGAAGCTTCGCCGCGAGCGTCGCGGGGCTCGCGAGGAAGGGCGCATAGGTGGCCATGAAGAACGGATGGCGGGGAAAGCGCAGCGGCGCGAGCAAGTCCTCGATCACATCGTCCGAGCGGCGCGCGAGCCGATCGAAGAGCAGCCGCCACGCCCTTCCGTCCGCTCCCAGCCCATCGGCGGTCTCCCGGATCGAACGCGTGACCGTGACCGCCGTTCCGTCGTCGAGCGGGTGCGCCAACGACACGGGCGGGATGATCCACTCCAGTTCCCCGGACGAAAGCGCGAGCTCCCGGAAAAACGGAGAGGCGAGCGCGAGCGGATGGATGGCGGAGCAGATGTCGTGACGGAATCCCGGAAGGGTGATTTCCTGCGTGCGCATCCCTCCCCCGGGGGTGGAGCGCGCCTCGAGGACGAGCACCGAATGCCCGGCGCGCGCCAGCGTGAGCGCCGCCGCCAGCCCGTTGGGCCCGGATCCCACCACCACCACGTCGATCACGTCACGGGAATGCCGCAAGAAGCCTCGTTTCACCGGAAAAATCCGGCGGTGAAAATTCGATGACCCATCCGGAAAATAATCGAACCCATGGGGTGTTATTCCCCGGAATGCCGACGCGGGGGCGACCCTTCCGGCGTAGATTCCTAAGGTACCATTCGGACCGAAGGGGAGCGCATGCGAAAGATTCCGGGAACGATGCGATTCGCGCCGGGCGCGATGCTGGGAGCGACGCTCGTCATGCTCTCGGGAATCGACGCGCACGCCCTCGGCGGCGCCGTCAAGAACCGGGCGGGATATACCGTGCCCGGCGCCGCGGTTTTCCTGGCTTCCGACACCAACAACCGCCAAACCACCGACGCCAAGGGTGCTTTCACCTTGACACCGAGTTCGGTTTTCGGGAACGAACACGCGGGGGGTTCCGTCGTGGATCGGTTCTTCGTCCGGGGGGACCGCCTCGGGTTCACCCTCTCGTCGCCCGCGCGCGCGGCGTCGCTCGAAATCTTCTCGGTCGACGGCGGCCGCGTCTTCGCGAAGAAGCTGGGCTCGCTCGATGCCGGAGCGCACGAAGCGCCTCTTCCCGGCCTGACGCCCGGCGTGTATTCCTTCCGCCTCACCCTCGACGGCCAGGCCGCCGCGGCGCGCTTCATCCACGCGGGCGGCGCTGAAGGCCGCGCGCCGAGCCGTGTCGCCTCCGCCGCCTCCGCCGCCGCCATCGACACGTTGGTGATCCGGAAATCCGGTTATCTGACGGAGAAAACCCCCGTCACCTCCTACGCGCAAGCCGACCTCGCCATCGAGTTGCGCCCCGACACCGCCGCCGCGCTCCCGGCCGTCTCCGACTACGCCGTCAACGGGCCCTTCGCCACCGTGGTCCAGGCCAACGTGGGCCCCGGCAACAACTACACCATCATCCGGCCCGAGACGCTGGGCGCGAACGGGTTCCTGCACGCGCCCATCATCTACGGCCACGGGATCAACGGGCCGGTGAGCGGGTTCACGAACTTCCTGCGCGCCGTCGCCTCGCACGGCTTCGTGGTCATCGCGCGCAACGTGCTCACCGGCGGGCCCAACGATCAGGGCAATGTGGCCGCGATGAACGACGGGCTCAACTGGATTTTGCGACAAGACACCACGGCCGGAACCCTCTACTACGGCAAGCTCGCCACCGATCGAGCCGCGTCCATGGGATTCTCCGTGGGCGGCACGGCGGCGGTGAATATCGGCGCGCACCCGGCGCTCAAGACCGTGGTCTCCATTCACGGGCATACTTCCACGGCGACCTTGCATGGAACCTTGCTGCAAACCACCGGAACTCTCGACAACATCGGGTTGCCGCTGCAACAGGCGACCTTCAACAACTCCGTGGTGCCCACCTTCCTCGCCACGGTGACAGGCGCGAACCACGGCTATATCGAGAGCAATAACGGCGGCGTGCAGCGGCCCGCCATCATCGCGTGGCTGCGCCTGCGGCTCTTCAACGACCCGGGCGCGCGGGTTTTCTTCTACGGCGACGACTGCACCTTGTGCAAGGCGCCGTGGGAGAACCCCCAGCGCAAGAACTGGGAGTAGGCGCTCGCCCTCCTTTTAACAAGGCGCATCCTTCCAGCCTCCGCATTCCCGCGCGGCCTTGGCCGGAAGCATCGGCGGTCCGTGCACTTTCCGGCCTCCCGCGACCCTTGCTAGCTTCGCCCGGTTCCCTTCCGGCCCCGGAAAATCCTGTGCCTCGAGAAAGCCCCGCCGTGCATCGCGCCCGTCGGGACGCCCTTGACCTCAACCTTGCTTGATGGCGTATCCTTGATGCGCCCTCCAACCTGAAAGACTCCATGACCTCCGCACTTGACCCTCGCTCCCCCGCCTCCGTTCCCGCTCCCGCCACGATGCGCGAATGGATCGGCCTCGCCGTGCTCGTCCTGCCCACCATCCTGCTCGCGCTCGACATGACCGTGCTGCACCTGGCCGCGCCGCGGCTCTCGGCCGACCTGCGCCCCACCGGCGTGCAGCTGCTGTGGATCCTCGACATCTACGGCTTCCTCATCGCCAGCTTCCTGATCACGATGGGGACGCTCGGCGACCGCATCGGCCGGCGGAAGCTGCTCCTGATCGGCGCCGCGTGCTTCGGCGCGGCGTCGGCCATGGCCGCCTTCGCCACCAGCGCGGAGATGCTCATCGTCCTGCGGGCCTTGCTGGGCGTCGCCGGGGCGACGCTCATGCCCTCGACGCTGTCGCTCATCCGGAACATGTTCCAGGTGGAGCGCGAGCGCACCCTCGCCATCACGGTGTGGATGACGGGCTTCATCTTCGGCAGCGCCGTGGGGCCGCTCGTGGGCGGCATGCTGCTGGAGCATTTCTGGTGGGGCTCGGTGTTCCTGCTAGGCGTGCCGGTGATGGCGATGCTCCTGCTCGCCGGGCCTTTCCTGTTGCCCGAGTTCCGCGACAAGGACGCGGGGCGCCTCGACTTCGCCAGCGCGATCCTCTCGGTGCTCACGCTGCTCTCCACGATCTACGGCCTCAAGGTCGCGGCGCGCGCCGGCTTCACGCCCGACGCGGCGGCCTCGCTCGCGCTGGGCCTCGCGCTCGGCTACAACTTCGCCCGGCGGCAGCGCCGCCTCGCCGATCCGATGCTCGACCTGTCGCTGTTCTCCAGCCGCGCCTTCAGCACTTCCGTGGCGGCGCTGCTGCTGACCATCCTGGCGCTCTCGGGCGCGTGGCTGATGGTGTTCCAGTACCTGCAGGGAGTGCTCGGCCTCTCGCCGCTCAAGGCCGGGCTCGTCATGCTCCCGCCCGCGCTCATCCAGGTGGGAGCGTCCTTCTTCGTCCCGGCGCTCTCGCAACGGATCAAGCCCGCGATCCTCGCGGGAGCGGGCCTTTTGCTCGGCGCCGTGGGCCTCGCGATCCTTTCGCGCGTGCCCGCGACGGGCAGCGTCTGGCTGCTCATGGGCGGATCGATGGTGATGGGCATCGGCGTGATGCCGATGATGATCCTGGGGACCGACATGGTGGTGGGATCGGCGCCGCCCGAGAAAACCGGCGCTGCCTCGGCCGTGTCGGAGACGGCCTCGGAGCTGGGCATGGCGCTGGGGGTGGCCGTGATCGGCAGCATCGGCATGGCGGTGTACCGCGCCGTGCTGGGCCGCGCGCTGCCGCCGGGGGTCGATGCGGGCGAAATGGACCGGGCGCTGGAGACTTTGGGCGGAGCGGTGGGCTACGCGGCCTCCTTGCCGGCGGAGACGGGCGCGGCGCTGCTGGACGCGGTGCGCCGGGCCTTCGGGGCCGCGCTCACGGCGAACGCGGGCATCGGCGTGGCGCTGCTCTTGCTGACGGCGGCGATGGTCGTTGTGCGCCTACGGCATCTAGGGAAGCGCTGATCGGGCGGCCTAGGGACAGCCGAACGTCTTCACGCTGTCGTGCGCGGGTTCGAAGATGAAGCCGTAGGTGGAGTCGGCGGACCGATATCCGTACCGGATGGTCTCCCGCTGCGAGGAAACCGGGCCGCTGCTCGTCTTCGGGGCGCGGCAGGCTCGCGGACCCTGCCTTATGAGAGGTTGCCCAGGCGCCTTGCGCAATGCCACATGTTCGTTGCCGAAGTAAAAGATTCCTTCGGGACTCCAGACCGGCACGGGGCGCGAGTGTACCGTGCCGTCCTCGGCCCTGCCGACATCGATAAAATCCGTCTCGACCGGCCCTTCGGGCTCGAGGGTCGCCGGATTCAGGATCCTCAGTTGGACGGAACACGAAGCCATCGTCGTCGCGTAGGAGGCATTGCACGCCCAGCTTCCGGTAACGCGGACTTCGGCCATGCGCGAGCCGTCGGGCGAGGGAATCACGTCCAGGTAGGGGCCGGTCCCGACCACGGCGACGTCCCCGTCCAATGAGACCCGAAGGTGCCCCTCCGGCCCGACGACCAGGAGGTACCCGGCTTCGCGCATGTAGTGCCGAACCCTCCACGAGGCCCCATAGGGATCCGAAACGCCAGTGCGCGTGAGGATTTTCTTCGGAGCGACGTGGTTTCGGGCCGAGACGAACAGCTCGAAGCGCCGGTTCCGGTATTCCGGGAAGCTCCAATTATCGGATTTGGTCTCGCCGCTGCTGACGCCATACGCGAAGGCGCTGTCGTCCTCCGACCAAATGCCCTCGGAATAAGTGGCATAAGGTTCCCATTGGGGCTCCATGAATCCGTCGCTGAAATCCATGTCGAGTGCGCAGCCCCAAATGGCCGCGGCCGCGAGAGCGGCGGTGACGGATAAAAAGGGGTGCTTGCGCATGCAGGCCTACCCTTCCTTGGACGGACAGCCGAAGACGGCGGCCGTCGAGTCGGATTTGATTTCGAACTTCCCGTCCCACCACGCGATCACCTCCCGCGAGGAAGAAACCGGCCCGCTGCGCGTGTTGGGGTATTTGCAGGCACGCGGCCCTTGCCGAACGAGAGCCTGCCCCGGCGTCTTGCGAACCGCCTCATGATCGTTCGTCAGGTACAAGTCTCCCTCGGGACTCCAGACGGCGACGGGCTTGCCTCGGGTCGAGGAATTGGGAGGCGTTCCCCATCCGACCATGAAGGTCGCCGTGTCCGACGAGGCCTCGGCCAACGTGGCCGCGCTCAAGAGCCAAAAGCGGACGAGGCATGGCGCATACCCGCTGCTCAGGTCTCGGCAGGCCGGGTCGTCGAAGGACACCTTGGCGAGCAGCTTCCCATCGGGCGAGGGCACGACGTCGTGATGGGTCCAGAACCCCCAGGAAACCGGCGTGACCTTTCCGTCGAGCGTGACCTGGACGAGTTTTCGCGTCCTCGTGTCGTTCAGGATGGAACCGGAAGATCCCTGGTCAGGGTCGGGCATCGAGGCGATCAGGTAACCTTCCTGCCGCATGTAGTGAAGGACGCTGAAGGCTTCCTGCCTCTCTCCCAAGACCTGGCGCGGCTTCTTGCCGTCCCGATCGCGCACGTAAAGGGAATAACGATGATTCCGTGACTGGGTTCCGTCCCACCCGTCCAGCCGCTCGTACCTCACGCGGGAGTAGGCGAACGCGAAATCGTCCTCCGACCACACCGTGGCGTAGCCCTCCGCGTCTTCCCACTCCGGGCCCAGCGTGAAATCGCCGAGCGACGGACCGCAGCCGCAAAGGATCGCGAGAAACGCGGCGCCGCAAAGGCAATGGAAGGCCCGCATGATCCCCTACCCTTCCCCTTGCGGACAGCCGAACACCGGCACGCTGTCGGGCGCCGAGGCGATGAGAAGTTTCTTTCCCGTTCCCCCCGACACGATCACCTCCCGGCTCGACGAGATCGCGCTGCTGCTCGTGCGCGGCTCTCGGCACGCGCGTGGCCCCTGCCGCGCGTGGGCCTGTCCCGGAACCCAGCGAACCGCCTCGTGCTCGTTGGTCAGGAAAAACTCCCCCGCGGGGCTCCACACGGGAGTCGGCCTCGAACGCAGGAGCTCCCCCGATTCCCCTCCCAGCGTGAAGGCCACAGAGTCCGCGGGCCAGACAGGCTCAAGGGTGGCGGCGTCCAGGAAACGCAATTGGATCACGCACGAAACGACCGTTTCCTTGCGGGGATACCCGCATCCGAAAGGCTCGTACGGATAGCGGACTTCGGCGATGCGCGCGCCGTCGGGCGAGGGAATCATCTCCAGGCCGGATTCGTTTCCCGCCACGACGGTCGTTCCGTCGAGCGCGACGCGCCAGTACGTGGCGGGCATTCCCGAGCCGAAATGTTCCTGGCGGAACAACAGGTATCCCGCCTCGCGCATGTAGTGCGTCACGGTCCGGAGCGTCAGGATGTCCCCGCCCTGAAATTCCATGATCCGCTTCGGCTTCTTCTGCGCGCGATCCGTGATGAACAACTCGTGCTTGTGGTTCTGCGTGCCGAAGCCCAACGAATACGGTGACGAAAACGCCTCGTAGCTGTGCCTGACGTACGCGAAGTGCTCGCCGTCCTCGGCCCAGACGGCCTGGTACGACTCGACTTTCTCCCATGTCGACTTCTCCCCGCCGATGCTGAGATCCATGCTGCCGAAGTCCGGACAGCCTGCGAACAGCGCGACGGAAGCGATGCCGAAAAGAAACTCGGGAATCCTGGACATGCCGACCTCCGGGATGGCGGGGTAATTTCCGGAAGGAAACGTATGCGGGATGGGGGGTTCCTTCGTTAACCCGGGTTTATCGGGGAGGGAAACTGTTCCTGAAAATCGCGTCGTCGTTGACTTGGGTCAACAGGGGGAGCGCGACAAGCCAAAAATCGGGAAAAACGACGCCTACCCGCCCGACATCATCGATTCGAAGGCCTTGAGCGCCTCCGCGCGCGCGGCGGCGTGGTCCACGATGGGGCGCGGATAGGTTTTCCCGAGCAAAACCCCCGCCGCCGCAAGGACTTCGCCCGGCGCTTCCCACGGCGCGTGGATCCATTTCGCGGGCAACTTCCTGAGCTCCGGCACGAACTCGCGGACATAGTCCCCGTTCGCGTCGAAGCGTCGCCCCTGCGTCACCGGGGCGAAGATGCGGAAATACGGGGCGGCGTCTGCGCCGCAGCCGGCCGTCCATTGCCAGCCCAGGGTGTTCGACGCGAGATCGGCGTCCACCAGCGTGTCCCAAAACCACGCCGCGCCGTCGTTCCACGGCAGGCGCAAGTGCTTCACCAGGAACGAGGCGACGACCATGCGCACGCGATTGTGCATCCAGCCCGTGCGCCAAAGCTGGCGCATTCCCGCATCCACGATCGGATACCCCGTGAGGCCGCGTTTCCAGGCGCGCAGCTTCTTGCCGCCGGGATCCTTCGCCCACGGAAAGCGCGCGAACTCCGCGCGCAACGGCTTCCCGGGCGTGTGCGGGAAGTGATGGAGCAGGTGGTAGCCGAACTCGCGCCAGCCCACTTCCGAGAGAAAGGTCGCCGCGCCGCCCGCCGACACGTCCTGTCCCCCGGCGCGGCAGGCCGCCTCCGCCGCGGCCCACACCTGCCGCGGGCTCAGCTCTCCGAAGTGCAAGTACGGCGACAGGCGCGAGGTGCCGTCCTCGCCGGGAAGGTCGCGGCGCTCGCGGTACGCGTCCATCGCGCCGCGCACGAAGCGGTTCAGCCGCTTGATCGCCGCCGCCTCGCCGGGCCGCCAACGCGTCGCGAACTCCGCGTCCCAGGGAATCTTCGGGAGCAAGCCGAGGTC
>CBFGVC010000017.1:0-20583 GCA_965652255.1 uncultured Fibrobacteria bacterium
CGCGCCCTGCGCCCCGGCGGAACCATGATCCATGAGGTCGACTTCCGCGACCACGGTATCTTCAGCGCGCGCGGCCTTCATCCGCTCACCTTCCTGACGATCTCCGAAGGCGGATGGCGACTCATGTCGGACAGCATCGGGGCTCCCAACCGCAGGCTGATGGGATTTTTCCGGAACACGCTGGAGAGGCTCGGCTACACGGGAGAATTCCTGCGGCTCCTGACCGTCGGCGACGACGAACGAAAGCCTGCTCCCCTCCCCCGCGCTGCGGAGGAGCTGGATCCCGAATCCTTGCGGCTCGTCCGCGCGATTCGTCCGAAGCTGGCCGCGCCTTTCCGCGGCCTCGACGACGTCGAGCTCGCCGTCTCGGGCATCTTCCTGACCGTCCGCAAGCCCGCACCGGACGCGAAGCAAGCGGCGCAAAAGCGGACATCCCTCGCACCTTTCACCCACGAAGGATCGTAATAGCGAGCCGGCCCGCCCCCGCGTAGGCGGGGGCTCGCCCGAACACGAAAGACCCCCCCATGTTCACGACCGAATCCCTGATCCGCGCCTGGAAGTCCGAAACCGAAATCTGCATCGCGCTCTTCGCGAAGCTTCCCGCCGGAGGCCTCGACTACCGCCCCACGGCCGGGCAACGGACAACGCTCGACCTGCTGCGCTACCTCGGCTGGGGGCCCCGCAACGGCGTGGTGCGCGTGCTGGCGGGCGATTGGGCCGCGACGGCTCCGGCCATGGAGATGGCGAAGGACATGCCGCCCTCCGACTTCGTGCCGGTCATGCGCCGCCACGCGGACGAGGTGGCGCGCCGCCTGCGCGCCGCGGATCCGGAGGATCTCGCTGGCGGCACGATGAGCTTCCCGTGGGGCGAGACGATGCCCAAGGGCGAGGCGCTGGTGCTTTATCCTTACCGCTGGCTCACCGGCTACCGCATGCAACTCTTCCTCTACCTGAAGGGCGCGGGCGTTTCGGGAATTTCGACCCCGGAGCTGTGGCGTCCGCCCGCCCGTGCCTGACACCGGCATGACGACCCATCTCGCGGCGATCTTGCGCAAGGATGGCGAACCGCTTTCCCTCGAAAGCGTGGAAACGCCGACGCCCAGAGCGGGCGAGGCGATCGTGCGACTCGCGGCCGCGGCGCTCAACCATCGCGACCTGTGGATGCGCAAGGGCGCGTACGGCAGGATGGCGGGGCTTCCCTGCACGCTCGGCTCCGATGGTTTCGGAATGGTGGAGGAGGTGGGCTCCTCCGTGGACGAAACGTTGCTCGGTCGTCCTGTCGTCATCAACCCTTCGCTCGACTGGGGCGACTCGGACGAGGCGCCGGGCCCGAAATGGCGAATCCTTGGGGTGCCCGACGCCGGCACCTTCGCGCAGCGCGTCTGCGTTCCGGTCTCGCAGCTTCACCTCGCGCCCGCGGGCTGGTCGCCCGAGGACGCCGCCGCGCTCCCGCTCTCGGGACTCACCGCCCACCGCGCGCTGTTCCGTCGGGGAGGATTGAAGGCCGGGCAGCGCCTGCTATTGCCCGGCATCGGCGGCGGCGTTGCGCAGTGGGCGCTGCGCTTCGCGCGCGCCGCGGGAGCGGAGGCCTGGGTGACCTCGGGATCGCCGGAAAAGATCGAGGCCGCCAAGGCGGCGGGAGCCGCGGGAGGAATCCTCCACACCGAGGCGGGCTGGGGCGAAAGGCTCGCCGCCGCGCTGGGCGATCCCGCCGGGGCGTTCGACCTCTGCGTCGACAGCGCCGGGGGCAAGGTATGGCCCGAGGCCTGCGACGCGCTACGGCCCGGCGGGCGACTCGTCTTTTTGGGCGCGACCTTGGGCGCGGGCGAGGTGCCCATGCGCAAGGCGTTCTTCAAGCAGCTCTCCATCCTGGGAACGGCGATGGGCTCGCCGCGCGACTTCGCCGACATGCTGGCCCTGGTCGCGAGACACGACCTGCGCCCGCCCATCGACTCGGTCTTCGACCTCGCCGACGTCGAGGCCGCCCTCGCCCGCATGGACGCGGGCGAGCAGACGGGGAAGATCGTGCTGAGGATTCCGTAGGTCACCTCGATACATCCCGCCAGTGGCGGGACACTCGGTGACCTGAGGATTCCGGCTCCGACGGGACACGCCTCGACAAGCTCCCCGCGACCGATGGGGTGTCTCTCGAAGCGTCGGTCATCGAGTGTCCGTGCGGAGCACGGATGTACCGAGATGACCGGGCGCGGCCTTACGCCTTGTACGCGTGCTTGTACAGGATGATCCCCGACAGGATCTTCGGCGCGAAGAAGGTCGACTTCTCCGGCATCACCACGTTCGGATCCCTCAGCCCCGCGTCGGCCACGGCCATCAGCTCGTCGAGCGACACGGGATGCAACGCCACCGCGAGGTCGTAGGCGCCCTCGTCCACCAGCGCCTTCATGGTCGCCAGGTCCCACTCGGGGTAGTAGTCGAAGTGCTCCTTCTTCAGGATCATCGAGTGCTCGACGCCCAGGTGGGGATACAGCTCGCGCTCGAGGATGGAGCAATCGAGGCGACCCACCACGTCGGCGGGCACGTCCTTGGCCTTGAGCGTGAACGTCCCCTCCTTCGTGTAGATGCAAAAGGCGTGGTGCGCCGGCGTCGCGAACTCCGCCGCGGGCTCGAGGGCCAGCTTGGCCTTGGCCTGCGCGAAGGGAACCTTCCCGTTGATCACGCGGTTGTAGGCGAGGATGCGCGCATCCTCGACGATGTAGGCCATGGCGTGCGTTTGTCCGCCGAGCAGCGCCGCATGGTAGCGATGGTGGCCGTCGGCGATGTACAGGGGATTCTCCGCCACCGCGGCGCGCAGCGCCTGGCCCTCGGCCGAGTCCTCGGTCACGCGCCACACGCGCGTGTGGAGGCCGTGCAGGTCGTTCAGCTCGCGGAAATCGCTCGAGAACTCGTACAGCGGCTTGCCGCCGTCGCGCACCTTCCCGAGGACGGGACCGATCGCGGAGCGCGTCAGCAGGAAGATGGGCTCCAGCGTGTACCCGGTCTCCTTCGTCACCGCGAGGCGCCCCTTGACCTTCTCGTCGAAGGTCTTTTCGTGGCGGATCACGTTGCCCTCGGAGTATGCCGAAACCTCCACGGCCGCGAAGAACCCCAGCCTCCCCCCGCCGTTCCAGGTCTGCTCGTACACGTAGAAACAGGGCTCGTCGTCGGCGACCAGCACGCGCTGCTTCTGGAGCAGGGCCAGCGCCTCGACGGGATTCGCGCCCAGCGTGACGTGGTAGAACGAGGTGGGATTCTTCGAAAGGAAGGCCTCCAGGGGGGATCCTTCCTTGATGACGTCGTAAGGGGGGGTGACAAGGCGCGCCGCCGTTTCGGGGGCGGGGCGCAAACCGTGCAAACCTTGGATGGCGGCCATATTCTCCTCGCGCGGGGCACGGGAAATGTAGCTATGGCCGATTGCCTGCGGACACCGCGACAGGGGGGTTCTCCGGTGGTTCCGGACCGTTCGGCAAGACGCAGGCGGGGCTATCGCGGGCCGCGTTGGCAAATCCCGGGGGCGAGGCTAGTTTTGTGCCCCCTGCGCGCCATCCGGCGCGCCCGGACCCGCGCCACTTTAGCTCAGTTGGTAGAGCGGCTCATTCGTAATGAGTAGGTCATCGGTTCAAATCCGGTAAGTGGCTCCATTTCGCCCGGTTGCCCGCAAGGACTTTCCCGGCCGTTGCGTCCTTCTCCCGGCATCCTCGGAGGGATCCGGCAGGAAGCCCCCTCGCTGGAACGGCCTAGGGCATAATTGTAAATTCCGGTCTTTCACGGAGATGCCAACATGAAACTCCTGTCGTGGATAGCGGCATCTTTCGTCCTGGGTGGCGCTTATGTTTCGGCCCAAACATCCAACAGCTTCCTCTCCCAAGGGCTTCCCGCACCGGAAACCCGCTTCCTGACCCAAAACGACGGTATCCTCCCCGATCGCCCCCTGTCGGACGAGGAATACATCCTGGGACCAGGCGACCTGTTCAATATCCCGCTCGGCGGAAACCCGGGGTTCAAGGTCGACCCCCAAGGCATGCTGGCGTTGCCCGGGGTGGCCCCGATCAAGGTGAGCGGCATGACGCTCGCGGAGGGAAAAAAGGCACTCAAAAGGAACCTGGCGAGGGCCTACGACACCAGCAAGGTTTACATCACGCTGGGCGGGCCGAACGTCTTCCGCGTCAGCCTTCAGGGCGAGGTCTCCCAACCCGGCCACAAGGCCACCAACTCGTTCACCCGGGTCATGGAACTGATCCAGTCCTCGGGGGGATTCACCCGTTTCTCGATCCGGGACACCGTGACCATCATCGGATACGACGGGCAAGTCCGCCACGCCAGCCTGCACGATGCCTTCAACCGGGGCGAATACGAGAAGAACCTCCTGCTGCGCTTCGGGGACGAAGTCCGCGTCGGCAGGGTGGATTTCAACAAGCCGTACTGCATCGTGAAATACGAGGGCAGGACATATTATCACCAGATCAACGACAGGTCGTCCCTCGCCAACATCCAGTTCGAGGTCGCCAACTTCTCCCGGGGCCTGGGAACGGCCGGCGCAAAGGTCACCTCGCCCGGAAATCCCCCCCGGCACGTCCCCCCCGACGAAATGTTCGGCTGGTCGCCCAATCCGGGGGACACGGTGGATTTCGTGCAGGAAAACCAGAATGTTTACGTGGGAGGAGCCGTCATGCGCCCCGGGGCGCTGCCTTATACGGGAAACCTGAGCGCGTCCGACTACACCTTCCTCGCGGGCCTGAGCTCCGAAAGCTCCTCCGACAACGATATCCGGATAGTCCGCAACGGAAAGTCCATTCCCTTGGACGCGCATGGGCAGCAGGTTCGCCCGGGGGACCAGATTTACGTGAAACGCGACGGCGTCTACATGACGCGGGATTACCTCGCCATCGCGGCATCCCTCGCCTCCATCATCATATCTTCCGTCACGCTTTACATCACTGCCTCGCAGTGACGGTCCCCTAACCATCCCGAGAGGTCCGGCCTTGACCAACACGCCCGCAACCGAATCGCGCGACGGCGATACGCCCTTTTCCGAAATGGTGGCATGGAGCCTCTATAGCCGCCGCAAGCTCCTGCTGTGGATTTGGGTGGCGGTTTTCGCCGCCTGCACGGTGGCGGCCTTCATGGCGCCGAAGCGGTACACCAGCGCCACGACGGTCCAGATATCGCCCGAGGCCTCCCAAGGGAGCCTGGGCGCGTTGTCGGAGGGGCTCAAGATGCTCGACCCCCGCTCCGGGAAATCCGATGGCCTCGGCACCGCGCTCGCCGTCATGGAGAGCCGCCAGCTGGCGATCGCGATGATCGAGCGGTTCGACCTGAAGCGCGCCTACCGGACGCGCTGGGAGCACCTGGCCGTCAAGAAGTTCCACAAGAACCTCGCCTTTCGCACCTTCGACGAGGGAATCGTGCAGCTGTCCTTCACGCATCGCGACCAGGACACCTGCAAGATCATCCTCGACGCGATAACGGAATACGTGAACGATCGCGTCATCGAATATTCCTCCAGCAAGGCGCGGCAGGAATTCGCCTTCAACCGGAGCCTGGTCGACTCCGTGTACGCGCGCATCGATTCGGTGCAGGCCGAGGCGGTGAGCTACCTCCGCCGCCACAACATCGTGGACGTGAAGAGCAACCTCGAGGTCATGCTCCAAAGCTACGCCCAGATTCAGGACGCGATCCTGCAGCTGGAGAGCCGCTACGCCGTCGCCATGTCCGACAACAGGGTCTCCCTGCAGGAAAGGCAGAACCTGAAAACCCAGATCGAGGCGATGAAGCGAAACCGGCGGGAGCTCTTCCTGGGCAGAAGCGGGGGCGAGGGCGACGTGCAGCTCTCCATCGCCTACGATTCGATGCCGTCGGTGGCGGTCTGGGAGCAGAAGATGGAGCTCCTCGTCGAGCGGGACAAGCAAATCCTGAAGGTGCTGCTGCCCAAGCTCGAGGAAAGCCGCATCAAGATGGTCGAAACCACTCCGGTCATCAACGTGATCGACCCGAGCTTCGTGCCCCCCTACAAGTCGGGGCCCAAGCGGGCGCTCATCATGGCCGTGGGAACCATCCTGGTCGCCGGATTCCTCACCTTCGCCCTGATGATCCGCGACCTGTTGCGAAACCCACGCTTCGACTTTGCCGGGCTCCGGACCTTCAGGAAGAATGTACAGCGGCTCCGCTGACGGGGTTGTCTCCGTTCGCCCGGCCGGGGCGCAGGGTTTCGAGGCCTTCCTCACGAAGTCGCTGCTTGTCGGGCTGTTGGTTTCGTGCTCGGTGTACCGCCTGCACTTCAAGGTCGGAAAGGCCCCCGACTACGACGCGATCCTGTACTTCGACCTTCCGCTGCTGGCGCTGCTCGCGTTTCTTGCGACAGGCCAACGGCTCCTCGACGGCTCGCGCCTGCAGGTGCGGCTGGGCGTGTTTTTCCCGCTGTTCCTCCTTTTGTCCTGGTGGTTTTTCACGGGCTTCCTCAGGGCGCGCGAACCGGACCTGTTCGTCGTCAGCTTCCTGCAGTACCTGGCGGGGTACCTGGTCATCCTCGCCGCGCCGCGTCTTCTCCTGAAGCATGGGCTCGTCACCTTCGCCATGAACGCATTCCTGTGGTGCGCGGCGCTGGTCGCCCTGATCGGGTTCGCCACGCTGGCGGTGGATCCCGACAGGGTTTTCACCCGCCTCGTTTCGGTGTTGAACCCGAACCGATCCCACATCGGGCTTTACATGCTCACGGCGCAGACCATCGCCCTGTATCGCGCCCATCGGGCGAAAGACAAAAAATGGTACCTGCTGGTGGCGTTCATGGCCTTCTCGATTATCCTGCTTTCAGGCTCGCGCTCGGCCCTTTTGGGTTGCGCCATCGTTTTGGCGGCGTATTACCTGCGCAGGGTCACCTTCGCCAACCTGGTCAAGTTCATGGTCGGCGCGGTCGCAATCGCCTTGGTGTTCACGGCCATCGTCGAGGAACGCCAGTACGGCAACCGCGGGAAGGAAAAGACGGAGCAATTCGAGGTGAGCGAGGACGTCCAGGTCGACAAGTCCTCGGGGCGGCGGCTCCTGATCTGGCTCGTCACCTGGAAGGCCATCCGATCCTCCGACGATGTCTTTTGGGGCGGGGTGGGCTTCACGAATTACCGATGGGAGTACGATCGGACCCTGCGGCTCCCCTTTTACACCAATGGCGCCCACAACGTTTACCTGCATGTGTGGCTGGAGTCGGGGCTCGTGGGCCTCATCCTGTTCCTCCTCGTTTTCCTCGCCCTTCTCGCCTATGCCTTGAGCCGAAGGCGCCGGGATCCCGCGATGATGCTGCTCGCCGGCATGGTCGTCGGGGTGTTGTTCACGGGAATCACGCAAGAGACGCTTTTTCCCAACGAGGCCCAATCGAACTACAATGTCCTTTTCTTTTTCGCATGCCTGCTCATGATCATGGATCATCAGCTCCGGCACGGCCCCAAGCCGGCCGGCACGCCGGACCAACGCCGGGATGAGGCCGGGCCATGACGCTTTCCCGCTTCCTCCCCCCTTCCGGCGTCCCCGGCCTCGGAAGGCTGCGCCGCGCGCTTGCGCGCCTTTTCCCGCGGAAAGGGTCTCACGAGCGGGTGTTCACGGAGATATTCCGGGGCAATGCCTGGCTGGGCAAGCATTCGGTGTCCGGGCCCGGATCAGACCACGATCAGGTCGGCGTCATCGTCCGCGAGCTGCCGAGGCTGGTTCGGGAGTTGGGCGTCCGGGACATGCTCGACCTGCCCTGCGGCGACTTCCACTGGATGGCGACGGTGGAGCTGGGTTCCGTGCGCTACATCGGCGGGGACATCGTCGAGGAGCTCGTGGCCGGGAACCAGCGCTTCGCGAACGAAAACCGCGCCTTCGTCCGGATGGACCTCCTCGGCGACGCGCTCCCGCGCGTCGACCTGGTCTTTTGCCGCGACTGCCTCGTGCACCTCTCGTCGGCCGACGTGCGGCGCGCCTTGCGGAACATCGTCGCGAGCGGATCGCGCTACCTGCTGACCTCGCACTTCGCCGACCGCCGGAAGAACGCGGAGATCCTCACGGGAGAGTGGCGGCCGCTGAACCTGACGCGCGCGCCTTTCGGCCTTCCTCCCCCGGACCGCGTGATCCTCGAGGGGTGCACCGAGGAAGGCGGACGGTACGCCGACAAGGCCCTCGCGCTATGGCGCGTCGAGGATGTGCGCCGCGCCATGGAGGCCTGACCCGAGGCGCCCCGGGGGATCCGTCAATGCCGGATCAACGCCGAAAGGCTGCGGCGCGAGAACGCTCCCCCGTAATAACCGATGGCGAGCACGCCGGCCACGGACAGCAGGATCCATGCGTGCCCGCCCCCCAATACCCGCGCGCCCGCATAGCAACCCACCCCGAGCGACAACCCGGCCAGCTGCAGGCCCAGCGAGGCGAAGACTTCCTTGCGGATCCAGCCCGGCAGAAAAAGAAAAGTGGCGGTCACGAACACGGCGTCCGCGAGGATCTTCGCGATGATCGCGCCGTATTCCGCGAACAGCCTGAGCAGGATCGCGTTCCCGACGACGTTCGCGATCCCGCACAATATGGCGGCCTGCAGGTACCTGCGGCGGAACCCCAAGGCCAGCAGCACTTCCGAGCATAGCGTCGAGGCGAAAGCGATCCCCACCCACGCCGCGGCCCACCGGAAGACGAAAACCGACAGCGGATCCGTCCTGTCGAACAGCAGCCGGATGATGTCCGGGGCGAAATGCAGGGAGGGAATCAGGATCGCCGCATTGAACGCCAGCAGGTAGCCGGACACGGCGCGCAGCACCGCGGCCATGCTCTCGCGGTTCCCGGAATGGTGCATCAACGTCAGCTTGGGACGCACGATCTGCACGATGGCGACGCCCATGAAGAAATACAGGAAGCTGACCTTGTTGCCGATGTCGTAACGGGCCACGCTTTCGGCGCCGAACATGAACTTCAGGAACACGACGTCGATGCTGGACTGAAGGGTGTTGAGGGCCGCCATGAGGAGGAACGGCAGCGAGAACGCCAGCAGCCCCCCCAACCCGAAGTCCCGGGCCGTGGCGAGCGCCCCGTCGCGACGCCGGCAATAGAGCATGGCCCCGTAGGCCACCATGGCCCCCACGAGCTCCGATGCCAGCTCAAGGGCGATGATCAGGGACGCATCCGCTCCCGGCCGGACGAAGAGCGCGACCATGGCCAGGAAAAACGCCGCCTTGGCGGCCGCGATATAGGTCGTGACCTGGAACAGTTCCCGCCGCTGGAACCACCATTCGATACCGAGGGCGCGGGGCAGGAGCACCAGGGAGTAAAGCAGCGCCAGGCCCGGGACCGGGGCGATCAGGGCGTCGAAGGCGTAAAGGCCCCCGATGACGGCCGCGGAGACCGCAAGGCGATAGGAAGGGATGAGGAACAGCAGGCGGTTGTCCGCCGACCGGTCGTGCAGCCGGAACAGCAGCGGCGAGGCGCTCAACCCTTGGTCGACCAACAGGGTGACGAAGGCGAAGATCGCGAGCGTGGAGACCACTTCGCCCCATGCGTGGTTTCCCACCAGGCGTATGCACAGCACCACGGCCAGGAACCGGAATCCCTTCGCCAAGGCCATCCCGAAGGTCGAGCCCACATAATTGGCGAGGATGGATTTGGCGTTCAAGGGCCGGTGCCCCCGCGACCGGCGAGACCGGTCAGGATTTCCTCCAACCGGCGGGCGCTGTTTTCCCACCGGTAGCGCGCGACGGCCTCGGTGCCCTTGCGCGCCACCCCGAGCCGACGCGCGGGATCCGAGACCAGCGAGTCCACCGCCCGGGCGAGGTTCCCGATGTCCCCCGGTTCCGCGGCAAGCAACCCGCCCGAGCCCTCCAGGTCGGGCACGCATCCCACCCGCGTCGCCGCCACCGCGCAACCGCAGGCCATGGCTTCCACGACGGTGAGGCCCCAGCCGTCCGAATGGCTCGGGCTCAGGTAGATGTCCGCTTCTTGATACAGCCGCAACAGCTGCGGCCAGGAAGGATCGCGGTGATATTCCGCTCCCTCGAGACCGTCGGGCGGGGGCTGCCCGAACAGCACGACCTTGATTCCCGGGTGCCGGGCGCGGACCTTCCGGAGCACGCGCAGGCCGTCGGCGCTTCCCTTCGCGGGAGAGGAGTGATGCATCATCAGGATGGAAGGCGGCCCGGAAGCCCGGACGCGCGGAGGCCTCCAGCTCTCGTCCACTCCGTTCGGCACCACCACCGCCTCCCTGCCGCCCGACTTTTCCCGGACGATGTCAGCAAGCCAGGAAGAAACCGCGATCAGGAAAAGCGGGAGCCGATAACTCGCGTGGACGTCCCCCGCCCGCCCGTTCCACGTCTCGTGTCCCTGCAGGAAATAGGCCTTGGCCCCCTTGCCGGGGCCCAATGCCGCCACGTCGTATGCCGTGGGCCAGGCCGTGGCGATCGTCACGTCGGCATCGCGAATGAACGCGTCGGCTACGAAGGGAACCGCCCGCACGCCGGCGTCGCCCCCGGCGCGCCGCGCGGCGCGGGCGCCGAGGAGCGCCTTGAAGGCAGCGTAAACCCGCGCGGGCAGCCTCTTCCAGGCCGGCAAGGCGTCGAAGTAAACCGGATAGGGAACGAGCGGATAGTACACCCTCGCGTCGTGCCCCGCCTTGCGAAGCCTGCGGGCGTATTCCAGGACGACCAGCACGCCGCCCGTCTTTCCAATGGCGTGCAGGATGAAGTTGACGCGCAGGGGTGCGCTCATGAAGCGAAACGTCCCTTCCTTGGCGGGCCGCGGCCGGACCGCCGGTTTTTCCGAAGTCCGGTTCGCCCCGGGCGACCGTAAAATATATGTTAGGGATCCTTCTGAACCACCGGAATGCCGGCCGCGAGGCCCCTCCGCCAAGCCTCCACGGATGACGCAAAACGCAAACGCCAGCGGCCCGGGGCCGTTCCTCAGCATCCTGATCGTGAACTACAACGGGCTGCGCCACCTCGAGGAATGCCTCTCCTCGATCCGGTCCCAGGATTTCCGCGACCACGAGGTGGTGCTGGTCGACAACGCTTCGTCGGACGGATCCGCCGCTTACCTTCGCGAGAGCTTCCCGGAAGTGCGCGTGCTCGAGCCGGGTTCCAACCTCGGCTTCGCGGGCGGCAACAACTTCGGCCTGCCGCATTGCCGCGGCGGGCACGTGTTCTTCCTCAACAACGACACGCGGCTCGAGCCGGGCGCGCTCGCGAACCTCGCCGCGGCCGTGCGCGCCAACCCAGGCTATCGGGGCTTCGCTTGCCTCATGCTCGATTTCCGTGACCCGACGGTCACCGACAACGCGGGAGAGACGCTCTACTCGAACGGGCTCGTGACCGGCCTGCGCGGATATCCGGCCGCGCGATTCACGCAGCCGCGCGAGGTGATCGGCGCCTGCGGGGGCGCGGCCGTGTACGCGCGCCCCCTCCTCGACGAGATCGGCGGCTTCGACGAGGACTTCTTCCTCATCTACGAGGACGTCGACCTTTCGCTCCGCGCGCGGCACAACGGGGACCGGTTCCTCTTCCTTCCCGACGTCCGCGTCCTCCACAAGGGTTCGGCTTCCATCGGCGGATCCCTCGGCCCCTTGGGCCTTTACTACACGACGCGCAACAACCTCCTCTTCGTCGCCAAGAACTTCCCGGCCCTCACGCTGCTCCGCTGCCTGCCGGGCATCGCATGCGGACTGGCCTTCCGCGCGGCGCAAGCGGCGCGGCGCGGAAGGTTTCGCAGCTTCCTCCGGGGGCTTCGTGACGGGGTCGGACTCCTGCCCGCGACCCTGAGGAAGCGGCGCCTCATCCTGGGCCGCTCGAAAATCGGCCGGGGGGAGTTCGAACGGCTCATGCGGCGGGGCTGGCTTCGGGAGCGGCTCGACTTCCACAGGGGCGGGAAGAACCTTGTCCCCTGAATCCCCCTGCCGGCTCGCCATCGTCCTCCTCAACTACAGGAACGAGGAGGACACCGCCGCGTGCCTCGATTCGCTGCGCGCCGCCGCGAAGGCGGGGGGCGCGACCCCCAAGGTCTTCCTCGTGAACAACCATGCCGCCGACGGATCCGGCCCTCGGCTGCGCGAACGCCTCGCCGCCTCGGGATTCGACCATGCCTATATCGAGCCGGGTTTCAATGCGGGCTTCGCGGGGGGCTGCAACGAGGGCATCCGCGCCGCGCTCGCCGAGGGGTTTTCCCATGTGATGCTCCTGAACAACGATACCCTCGTCGCCCCCGATTTCCTCCTTGAAGTCGCCTCCGCGCTTCGGGAGCATCCGCGGGAGGTGATCGCCGGCGAGGTGACCGACATGGAAGGACGCCCCACCCACAACATCGGAAAGCTTTCTCCCTGGACCGGCAGGGTGCGCCACATCCTGGAGCCGGGCTTGCGCGAAGGCATCGACTTCGTCTCCGGCTGCCTCATGATCGCGCCGCGGGAAGCGGTCGAGCGCGCGGGACTGTTCGACGAGAGGCTGTTCATGTATTGCGAGGACATGGACCTGTGCATGCGCCTGCGCGACGCGGGCATCCGCGTCCGGCACGTTCCGGCCATCCGGATCCGGCACAAGTTCGACCCGCTGAAGACGCGCTCCGGGCTCCCCAAGGAGTACTACATCCAGCGCAACCAGGCCTATGTGATCCTGCGACGCGGAACGCTTCGGCAGCGCATCCTGCACCTGTCCTACCTCGCGGCGCTGCCCGCCTACAAGCTCGCGCGGCATCCGCGCCTGTTCATGCAGGCGATGCGCGGCGCGCGCGACGGGCTCCTGGGGCGCATGGGAATGCGGCACGCCGTCGAGGAGGCGCGATGACCCGGACGTCCCTCGGCGGCGTCTTGATCAACGCCTCCACCGTCCCCGGCAAGCCGGGGGGCATCGCGAACTACGCCTATCAGCTGTCCCGGCATCTCGTCGCCTCCGGAACGCGGGTCGACCTCTTGGCGCCCTCGCACCTGAAGGATCACTTCGCCGCCATGCCGGGCTTGCGCATCCTCGCGACTCCTCCCATGCCCCAAGCCCTGCGGCTGATTTTCGTGCAGCTTTGCGTGCCCTGGCTCGCGCGCCGCTACGCCCTCGTGCACTCGGTGGGGAACTACGGGCTCCTCCTGCGCCGCGCGCCCCAGACGATCTTCATCCACGACACCTACGAGAAAGTCTCTCCCGAACGCTTCGGGCGGATCAAGCGCCGCCTGCTGTCGTGGCTGATCTCCGCCACCGGCGCGCGCGCGCGCGCCGTCCTCACGAATTCCGACAACACCCGCCGCGACATCGCCGCGCACTATCCGCACCTCGCGGCCAAGACCCGGGTGACCTTGCTGGGCGCCAAGTTTCCCGTCGCCGACGCCCCTCCCGCCGGGCCCCGGAACGGTTTCCTCTTCGTCGGCACGCTGGAGCCGGGAAAGCGGATCGTCGACGTGCTGGAGGCCTACGCGCGCATTCATCACGACCATCCCTCCCACCCCTTGCGCATCGTGGGACAGGAAGGCTGGGGAACCAGCGGACTTCGGGAGAAGGCCGAGGCCTTGGGTGTCGGCGACAGGGTCGAATTCCTCGGTTACATCCCGGATGAAACCTTGCGGGAGCTCTACGGCAAATCCCTCGCCTTGGTGCAGGCCTCGTCCTACGAAGGCTTCGGGCTGCCCGTCGTCGAGGCCATGGCCTGCGGCTGTCCCGTCCTCGTCGCGGAGAATTCCGCCTTGACCGAGGTGGGGGCCGGGGCGGCCTTGTTCTTTCCGACCGGAGACGTGACGGCCTTGGCCGGGTTGATGCGGGAGGTCGCTTCGGATCCCGTCCTTCGGCGGGACCTGTCGTTGAAATCCCTCGCGCGCGCCCGGGACTTCAGTTGGGACAAGACCGCCTCCGAAACGCGCGCCGCTTTCGCCGACGCCCTGGCGGCCGCGCCCGTGGGCGCGCGGGACTAATCCCGCGTCTCCCGCAGCGACGCCAGCACCGCCTCCGCTTCCTCGCGCTTGCCGGCGTTGAACAACGCCGCCGCCACGTTCTCGACGCCCGTGCGGCCCTGCGGGCTGCCGAGCGCGAGCGCGCGGCGGTACTCCGCGAGGGCGCGCTCGTAGCGCGCCTGCCGGAAGAAGATGCCGCCGCGGCGAAGGTGGAAGTCGGGACGCTCGATGCCGGCGTTCACCGCCTGCTCGAGGATGAGCAGCGCGAGGAAATCGTCGCCCGCGCGCTCGTGGATGCCCGCGATGCGCTGGTAGTACTCCGCGCGCTTGGGGTCGAGCAGGAGCCCCTCCTCGTAGGCGCGCACCGCGCGCCGGGGATCCTCGTCGAGCTCGTACAGCATCCCGAGGTAGAAGTAGCCTTCGGCCGTGGGGCGCGCCATGCGCAGCAGCGCCTCCTCCAGCACCTTCTGCGCCGCCTTGTAGTCGCGAAGGCGCGCGTAGGCCTCGGCCATGGCCAGGTACACGCCGGGAAGGTCGGGGTCGATCTTGAGCGCGGCCTCGAAGTTCCGCAGCGCGCGCGCCACGTCGCCGCCCTTGAGCGCGCATTCGCCCAGCATTTGCCGCGCGCGCACGGAGGTCTCCTCGAGTTCCAGGAGGCGGGTGTAAGCCGCGGTGGCCTCGCCGATCGCGCCCACCGCGAAGTACACGTCGCCCAGCAGCTGATAGCCGCGCGAGAAGGTCGGGGCCTCCTCCACGGAGCGGCGATACGAGATGATCGCGCGATGGTAGGAGCCGGTCTGCACCTGGCAATTCCCGATGTTGAACCAGCCGTAGGCCCGGCGCAGCGAAGAGGTCGTGTCGCGCGTGACGATGCGGTACTGCTCGGCGGCGCGCGCCCACTCGCCCTTGTCGTAATAGGCGTTTCCCACGGCGAGGGGGTCTGGCGGGGTCGTGGTGTCCCTCGGGGCCGGGGCTTGGGCCCATGCTCCGTGCGCGAGCGCGAGGAAAATGGCTGCGAGGATAAGGCGCGTCATCTTACAACTCGAAGTTGATGCGTCGCCGCACCTTTTGCTTGACGGGAACCTTGTGGAGGGTGGCGGGCTGGAAGCGGAGCTTGCGCACCGCCTCGATGGCCGCCGAGGCGAACCCGTAGCCCTGCGGATCCTCCCGCAGCACGGTGATGCCGGTGGCGAGGCCCGCCTCGCTCACCACGAAGAGCAAATCGACGTACCCCGTCACGCCCTCGCGCTCGGCGCGCGGCGGATAGCGCGGCGGCTGGTCGGGCCCGGCGATGCGCGCGTCGGTGTCGGTCTGGCCGGGCTCGTACACCATGTTCCCGGATCCCGTGCCCGTGCCGCCGCCCGTGCCGGAGCCCACCTGCCCGGTGCGGTCGCCGCCGGAGACCAGCGCCATCGATCCCTCCCCGCCCACGGGGCTGAGGTCGATGGCGAGCCCGCCGCCGGGAAGCGTGGGACGGGTCTCGGCGACGGGCCGCTCGACGGGCTCGAGCCGGATCTCCTTGATCTCGCGCTCGGGAGGGCGCGGCGTCTCGGGGGTCGCGAGCACCACGTCGCGCTCGACGAGCGGATCGACCGCCGCCTTCTTCGTCACGGGGGAATTGAAGGCGGCCTGCAGGAAGGGCACGGCGAAGAACAGGGCCGCGTTGAACGCCAGCGCCAAGGCGAAGATGGCGGGTCCGCGCGCGTACCGTCTCATTTCCTCACTCCCGAAGCGCCGACACCGACACGCTCTTCACCCCCGCGAGGTTGCAGGCGTCGAGCACGCTCACCACGCCCGCCATGGCGGCCTCGCGGTCGGCCACGATCACCACGGCGCGGTCGGGATCCAGGGTCGTATAGTGGCGCAGCACGCCCTCGAGCGCCGAGGGCGACACCGGGCTCTCGTTCACGTGGATGTTGCCTTCCTTCGTCACGCCCACCAGGAGCGGCTGGCGCGCCATGGCCTTGGCCGTCTGCGCCTTGGGCTTGGAGATGTCCACGCCCGTCTCGCGCGTGAAGCTGCTCGTGATCACGAAGAACACGATCAGGAAGAACAACATGTCGATCATGTTGATCAGGTTGATCTCCGCGGCGCGGCGGGGGCGGCGGCGCAGGCCGAACTCGTCGTGGTCGCTCATGCTTCCTTCCTTCCGGCTTCGCTTCCGGCGGCCGGGGCGGGAGCGAACGCGCGGATGAGGCGCGTCGCGCCGACGACGCAGTCGGACTCGATGCGCTCGGCGCGGGTGTGCAGCCGGTCATGCAGGATCACCAAGGGCAGGGCGACGACGAGGGCCGCCTCCGTGATCATCAGGGCGCGCGCGATGCCCCCCGCCATCATGGCCGGATTGCCCGCGCCGTACAGCGTGATCATCCCGAAGGTGATCATGATGCCGCCGATGGTGCCGGCGAGGCCGAGCAGCGGCGCCGCGGAGGCCGCCGCCGCGATGGTGCCGAGGCCGCGGAACAGGCGGTGCGTCTCCGAGTCGATCACCTCGCGCATCTTGCGGACCATCGCGGCCTCGCCGTGGCGGCGCGACTCGGCGATGCCGCGGACCACCGCGGCGAAGGCCCCGCGCACGCGCGGATCGGCGAGGAGCCTGCGCTCGGTCTCCTCGGGCCCCTCGGAGGCATCGACCTCGCCGAGGAGCGCCAGGGCGTCGCGGGTCTCGCGGCGGTACCGCCACCAGCGGTCCACCACGAAGAACCAGCCCAATTGTCCGAGCGCGAACACGGCGAGCATGATCCACCCGCCTTGCCGGACAAGGCGCCAGGTCGCGTCGATCAGGTCGGGAAAGTCCGCCATGGGCCGCTCACGCTCCCGGCCAGACGGCGTTGAGGGTGCGGGCCGACTGGTACTCCGCCTCGGCGACCATGTCGTCGACGCGGTTCGCCAGGAAGTTGTGGCCCAGGAGCACGGGGATGGCGATGAGCAGGCCCGCCTCGGTGGTGATCAGGGCCTCGCCGATTCCTCCCGCCAGCATCTTGGGATCGTTGACGCCCAGGTCGGTGATCACCTGGAACATCGCGATGAGGCCCGAGATGGTGCCGAGCAGCCCGAGCATCGGGGCCGCGGCGGCCAGCACGGCCAAGGTCGTCAGGCCGCGCTCGAGCCGCGGCACCTCGCGCATGAGGATCTCGCGCACCGATTTCTCGGCCCCCGCGCGGCTCGCGCCGCCCGCCCCGGCGACCACGACCGCGTCGAGCGAGCGCAGCACCAGGTTCTCGGGATACTCCACCGCCAGCGCGCGCAGGCGGGCCGCGTCGCCGCGCAGCGCCGCGGCGGCCGCTTCCTCGCGCAGCTCGTCGCCGCGGCGCGCGCGGCGGAGCTGGAGCAGCTTGCGCGCGAACATCGCGACGGCGACGGCGAACACGACCAGGAGGGGGATCATGAACATGCCGCCGGTCTTGAGCGCGTCGATGAGCGAGCTCCAGAACCCCTTGTCGGAGGCGCGGGCGTAGGTCTTGGAAAGGTTTTGCGTCAGCAGGACGTCCATGGGCACGAGCACCACGTCGGAGGATTGCTTCTCCAGCGCGGTCATCGCCGCGGAGAGGGGTTTTTCCGCGTCGGGAGGAAGCGCCTCGCGCCAGGCGAAGGGCGCGGTGGTCGGATCGGGAGGGTTCTTCAGGAGCAGGCCCGTCCGGCCGGTGGAATCGTCGCGATAGGCCGAAGTCACGGTGCCGAGGCGCAGGAAGAGCCCCTCGCCCGGCTCGCCGCCGGCTCGCAGGAAGCCCCGATGCTCCGCCGTGATCGCGCGCGTGAGCTCGAGCTCCGAGCGCTGGAACGCCATCAGGTCGGCGAGCGCGTCGCCGGGGGCGTCGCGCTTGGCCTCGGCGGAGGCGAGCACGCGGTTGAGCGCCGCGATGCGCTCGGGCACGCGCGCGGGGAAGGAACGCTCCAGGGGCGTCGCGAGGTCGCGCGCCCGGTCGCGCAGGGCGGTCGAGAGCGAGAGGAAGCGGATGCGCTCCTCCTCGGCGCGGGCCTGCGCCTCCTCGGCGTCGCGCAAGAGGTGCTGGATCTCGGCATGGAGGCGGTCGGCCTCCTGGTTCTTGATCTCGAGCCGCGACTTCACCTCGTCGTATTCGCGGTTGAACCGCTCGCGCGCCTCGGTGTCGCGCGCCTTGTCCTCCCAGCGCCGCGCCAGCACGCGGTCGCGGTTCTGCTTCGCCTGCTCCAGCTCGATCTTGAACGCCTCGATCTGGTCGGCCTGCTCGTTGACGCGGACTTGGGCGGGGGCGGGGGCGACGGAGAGGGAGAGGGCGAACCCCGACGCCAGAAACAAGCGAGGCGACGGGCAACGGGTAACGGGCATCGGCATGCCGTTCGTTGGGCTGTTACCCGTTGCCTGTCGCCCGCCGAAGGAATGGATCACGAAGGATTTCATTTCCCCGCCTCCTGCGTCATCGAAACCTCGACCGGCAGCGGAACCAGGCGCGGGGCCTCGCGGCCGCGCGCCACGGAGACCGCCTCGCGGATGGCGGCGCGCGTCTCGCGCGAAAGGCCGTCCTCGCGCCAGACATAGCCGCCCGGGGTCTTGGCGAGATAGGCTTGCACCTTGTCATCGCTGGCGGAGAAGAGCAGGGTCACCGCGCCGAGGCGCACGTAGTAGCCCTCGTGCCTCTCGCCCGAAGGGCTCACATGGGTGCCCGGATAGGCTTCGGAGTCGTAGGCGAAGTCGAGCGAGGCCTGCGCCAGCGCGAACAGGCGCGCCAGCACCTCCTCCACCGGAAGCGTGGCCTCGCGGTTGGCCGCGGCCAGGTCGCGCCAGTCGGAGAGCCGCCGCTCGCGCTGGTAGGGAAAGTCTTCCTCGAGGCGCGCGATCATCGCCTTGATCTCGCGGTCGAGCTCGGCGCGGAACTCCTGCTGGCGGCGCTGGTACCCGGCCGCCTGCGCGCGCTGCGAGGCGCGCCGCTGGCGCTCCACCTCGCTGCGCCGCTTGAGGCTGTCGATGCGCGCGTCGGCGGCGGCGATCTGCTCCTGCAGCGCCTGCAGGCGCGCGGCCTTCTGCTTCTCGAACTCGGCGGCGCGCGCGCGTTCCTGGCGGTGCAGCTCGTTCTCGCGCGCGGTCTCGCGCTCCACCCGCTCCAGCTCGCGCTGGATCGAGCTGAGCGTCTCCTGCGCGGGGATCGCGCCCGGAGCCCCGAGGAATCCGACAGCGGCCCCCAGCGTGAGGACGGCCCGCAGCGAGGCCCCCCTCTTGTTCGTCTTCGTCGTTCCGTGCATTTGCGCTCCTCGGGCGTGTCCCGAACTTCGCGGAATCATAGGGAAATCAGGGGGTTAAGGTACAAAGGCCGGTCGCCAACGAAAAACCCCGCCCCGCCAAAGGCGGAACGGGGTTCCCGGACCGGACGGAATCCGGATCAGACGTACTGGTTCAGCAGGACCTCGTACTTCTCCTGCTTGCCGGAGATCTGCTTGGGCTCGCCGGCGGCCATGACCCACTTCTCCAGTTCCTTGAAGCCGGCCTTGCCGTCCTCGAAGTCCTTGCCGATGCCGGAGTCGAACGAGGAGTAGCGCTGCTTGACCCACGAGGCCAGCGTGCCGTCCTGGCGGATCTTGTCGGCGTTGAGCAGGCCGCGCGCGAACGCGTCCATGCCGCCGATGTGCGCGATGAACAGGTCGTCGAGGTCGGTGGACTCGCGGCGCACCTTGGCGTCGAAGTTGATGCCCACCGGCAGGCCGCCCTGGTTCATGACCACGAGCATCGCGAGCGTGGTGCTCTTGACGTCCATGTTGAACTGGTCGGTGTCCCAGCCGAGCTGCGCGTCGCCGGTGTTGGCGTCGATGGAGCCGAGCTGGCCGTAGCGCGAGGAGATCTCGAGGTCGTGCTCGAAGGTGTGGCCCGCGAGCGTGGCGTGGTTCGCCTCGACGTTGATCTGGTACTCCTTCTCGAGCCCGTAGGTGCGGAGGAAGCCCATCACCGTGGCGGCGTCGAAGTCGTACTGGTGCTTGGTCGGCTCCTTGGGCTTGGGCTCGATGAGCAAGGTGCCCTTGAAGCCGATCTCCTTCTTGTAGTCGGCCGCGGCGCGCAGGAAGCGGCCGAAGTGGTCGAGCTCGCGCTTCATGTCGGTGTTGAGCAGCGACATGTAGCCCTCGCGGCCGCCCCAGAACACGTAGCCCTCGCCGTCCAGCTCGAGGGTCACTTCCATGGCCTTCTTCACCTGCGCGGCGGCGTAGGCCAGCACATGGGCGTCGGGGTTGGTGGAGGCGCCGTTCATGAAGCGGGGATTCGAGAAGAGGTTGGCGGTGCCCCACAGCAACTTCACGCCGGAGGTCTTCTGCCACTGCTTGGCGTGCGCGATGAGCGCGTCGAGGTTCTTGTGGCTCTCGGCCAGCGTGTCGCCCTCGGGGGCGATGTCGCGGTCATGGAAGCACCAGTAGGGCTGGCCGAGCTTCTGGAAGAACTCGAAGGCCACGTCCATGCGGCGCTTGGCGTTGTCGACGGAGTTCGAGCCGTCCTCCCACGGGCGCTTGATGGTGCCGGGGCCGAACGGGTCGGAGCCCACGCCGCGGAAGGTGTGCCAGTAGCACACCGCGAACTTGAGCCAGTCGCGCATGGTCTTGCCGCCCACGACCTTGTCGGCGTCGTAGTACTTGAACGCGAGGAAATTCTTGGAATCCGGGCCCTCGTACTTGATCTTGCCGATGCCGGGGAAATACTCAGCCATGGAGCGCTCCTTGTGCCTCTAGAGATTGGGACGGATAATTTAGCTTACTTCGGCCGC
>CBFGVC010000018.1:0-20535 GCA_965652255.1 uncultured Fibrobacteria bacterium
TACTTCTGGCTGGCCGTGCCCACCTCGGTGTTCGGCATGGCCCTCCTGCCCATCGCCTACTTCACCTTCCTGTGGATGATGAACTCGCGCCGGGTCCTCGGCCCGGAAGTTCCGCGTGGCGGCCTGCGCCTCGGCTGGAACGTCCTCATGATCTTCGCCGTCGCGGCGGTCGCCGTCGCCTCGGTCTGGACCATCTGGTCGAAGTCGGGATGGTGGGGGACGGGCGCGCTGATCGCCTTCATCGTCGCCATCGTGCTGACCCGCCGGAAGTAAGGAAATGCAAGCGGGTGGGGGGATTCTTCGGGATCCCTCCCTCGTCCGGGGAGCGCTTCGGCAGCGATTCCTCGTCGGCAGCGCGAGGCCCGTTAACACGGGTTAAGGGTTCCGCGAAAAATCCCGGGATGTTTCCGCGCTTCGCCCCGAAGGCAACGCATATTCTCGCCGTGAGGCCGATGCCGGAATCACGGAGGAACTCATGCAACCCCCCGGAAAAACCTTTTCTCCAAAGCGCGCCGCCCTTCTCATCGCCTTGCTTGCCGTCGCAGCCGTGGCGGCCCCGAAGCCGCCGGTATATCTCGGCGGCACGGTCGTGCCGCAACTTCCCGAGGGAAACGCCTGGCAACTGGACGTCGCGCTCACGAACCTCGACATCCACCATGGGGGGCTGGAGGCGCGAGTCCTCGCTCCGGTGGCGCCCGGAGTGGGAGTGTTCGTGCAGTACCAGCACTCGCCCGAAGGCAACTGCCTGACTTGCACCTGGAGACAGGCCAACCTGGGCGACGCGGGGGTGACGGCCAGGCTGAAGACGTGGGAAACCGGCCGGCTGGATCTCGCGGTCGGCGCGGGCGGGGGCAAGACTTCGGTCACGTACACCAAGCCGCATTTTTGGGAGCCCGACGAAGTCTACATGGCTCGGGCCGAATACCTGAGGGGCTTCGGTCAGGTTTCGGCGTATTACCCCAACGACTTCGGGCGGCTTCGTCTCGAGCGTTCGTTCACGGCCCGCGCGGCGTACGTGCATGTCGCCTCGCTCGAGGCCGAATACCGTGAGCACAGCGACGTGGCGGTCGCGGTCGAGACGCGCGGTAGCAGGGGCGCCTTGATGCTCGAGCCGGCGGTGATGATGGCCGCCGGGTGGAATTCCGTCATGCCCGCCGTGCTTTTCATGGAACTGGGCGCGCATGTTCCCGTCGGGAAGGACCGGGCCTTCACGGGCGAGTGGCTGCATTTGGCGCTCGGGCTGCGCGTGGCGTTCGGCGGCGGCAAGGAATGATCCCCCGCCGGGAGCCGCCTACTCGAAGGTGTAGCTCACCTTGAGGCGGACCTCCTGCGTCGTCTCGGCCCGGATTCCATGGGCGGGGTAGCGCGCGAAGCGATCGTAGGAGGCGTAACTCAAAAGACCGCCGACGTTGCGCCACACCGGAAACCCCGTCTCGAAGTGCGAGACCCCGATCAGCTCGTCGCCCTTCGCCCCGGAGCGCGTGTGCACCCAATAGCGGTCGCTCACCAGCGCCATGTGCCCCAGGCCCGATTTACCCACCACGATCCGCATGTTCGCGTACGCCCCGTGGCCCATGTTGTAGTCGCGCGCGCGATGCCGGAAGAATTCGGTGCTGACCGCGCCCACCGGGATGAAACCCGCCTCGCCATGCAGCGTGTGCCACCAGCGCACCCACGAGAACCGGTGCGCGTAGCCTCCTCCGAGCCCGTTGGTGCCCAGTTTGTAGATGCCGTTGTGCAGGTAATCGATGTTCTGGGCGGCGAGCACGATTCCTTCGCCGCGGTCGGTCCGGAAAATCTCCCGGCTCGCGAGTTGTCCCCGGCCGCTCACCGTGGCCACCGGATCCCGGAAAACGTTCATGCCCACGTTCACGATGAAGTGGTCGTACGGTCGCTCGGCGCGAAAGGCGTTCCCGTACATGACCAACACCTCGGTGTTGGCCTTGGGAATCCTTTGGCTGGGGTCGGAAGTCTCGCCTGCGGTGCTGGAGAAAAAAGGGATGTTCGCGCCGGTGGTGATGCGGTAGCGGGCGGGTTCCTCCGAGACGCGGTTGCGGCTTTTCGGGCGGCGGCTGGGGGCGAATGTGTTGCCGTCGATCATGCGATTGACCGCGTAGACCGGGTTCACCGCGGCCGCGCCAAGCTCGCGCAACACGCGTTCCGGGCCCGTGCGGCTCTCGTCCAGGATGGACTCGGCGATGCGCACGGTCATTTCGCCCATCATCGCCCCGCCGAGCGTGGTGGTGATGAAGTCGTTGTACGACACCTTTTCCCGCTCCATGAAGTATTCCCATTGGAGGCTTCCCAGGGCGGTGTAGGCGGTCGCGGCGTAGAACCCGTGGCCGTGGTACCTCGCGGAGGTGTGGTACATCGCGCCTTGGTAGGGATGGCCGAACTGGTTGATGTTGAACCGGTCATGGTCCCATTCCCATCCGCTCCGGAAGTTGTTCGCGATCGACCCGGGGCCCACGCGGGCCCAGCTCGCCTGTGAAATCCAGATGTTGTAGGCGGCCAGGCCCAGGTTCGCGGCCACGCCCTCGGCGAAGGGGCGGATCCAGCGCCTGGGAGGCTGCGGGCCGTCCGGGGAAGCCTCGTGTTCGCGCGCCGCGGTATCCGGGGCGAGGGATGCGGTGTCCGAAATGCCGGCCGGCTTTTCCGCCCACGACATGACGCTCAAGCCGGGCAGGCACAAGGAGAGCAAGGTCAGCCGGAGCACGAAACGCATCGGGATGAAAGTACCACCGCGGCGGTCTTTCAGGCCAGCGCGCGCCTTAAAGAATGCCGTAGGTCAGCAGCAGGCGTGCCTCTTGGGTCAGCTCGGCGCGGGTGCCGTGGTCGCGCGTGTTCGCGAGGCGGTCATATGACCCGGCGCTGAGCGCCAAGCCGAATTGGTTCCATACGGCCCGTGTGACCTCGGCGCGCGAGTGGCCTATCAACTCGTCGCCCTTGGCGCCCGAGCGCGTGCGAACCCAGTATCGGTCGGTGACAAGCGCCGCGAACCATCGACTGCTGCGCCCTATGGTGACGCGGGAGTGGGCGTAGGTTCCTCCTCCGAGGTTGTAGTCGCGGGACGCGACGCGGAAAAACTCCGAGCTCACCGCGGCGATGGGAACCACGCCCGCCTGAAAATGAAGGGTGTGGAACCAGTCGCTTCCCCACCTGCGCTCGTGGGCGTAGCCGCCGCCCAGCCCGCTCGCGCCCAGCTTGTAGATGCCGTTGTCGAGATAGTCGAAGTTCTGCGCCAGGATCAGGTGTCCGCGCTGCCGGGAGGTATGGTAGATCTCGACGCGGTGGAGCTGCGCGCGGGCGCTGATGGTCGCGACGGGATCGCTCGGCATGTTGAGGCCGACATTGAAAAGGAAATAATCGTAAGGCGCGGTCGCGGCGAAGGCGTCGCCGTGGATGAGCAATATCTCGGTGTTGCCGCGTGGAAGGCGTTGGTGCGCCGTGCGGTCGGGGCCTTCGACGGTCGTGAAGTACGGCACCACGCCGCCGGTGCTGACCCGCACGACCATCGGCGTGGCGGGGGGCCGGGGGGCGAGCCGGCCGGCCACATGAAAGCTTTCGCCGGTGACGAGGCGGCCGATTCCGCGCACCGGGTTCGCGGCGGCCGCCACCGTCTCCCGCGCGAACCGCTCCAGGCCCGTCGCGCGCGGGTCCAGCACCGCGGTCGAAACCCTCCACGAGATTTCGCCCAGCATCGCACCCCCCAGCGTGGTCGTGACCAAGTCGTTGTAGGAGGGGGATTCGTTCTCCATGAAGTATTCCCACTGCAGGCTGCCGAGCGCCGTGTAGGCGGACGAGGCATAGAACCCGTGCCCGTGGAAGCGCGCGGCGGCGTAGTAGAAGCTCCCTTGGTAGGGATGTCCGAACTGGTTGATGGAGAACTGATCCTCGTCCCACACCCACCCGTTCCGGAAGTTCGCCAGGACGGTGGAAGCATCGATCCGCGCGAAGCCGTAATCCTTGTAGTAGCGGTTGTAGGCCCACAGGCCGCCGTTGAGGGCCAGCATCTCACCTGCGGGCAGCACGTAACGCAGGAAGGGCGGGGGGGTGTCCTTCGCGGGCTGCGCGCTGTCCGGGAACGCGATCGGGTCATCGGGCGGTACGGACCGGGCGGCCTCATCTTCCGGATTCGCCCACAGTGCGAAAGGGAGGAGGGCCGGGAGGGCCAGGGACAGAATGAGAGTTCCCTTCACGGATGGCAAGTTAGCCACTCCGTTGGCGGCCGGATTTCCTTGCGTCCCCCTACGCCCGGCACCCGACGCTTTTTATCCTTCCCTTCATGCCCACCCAAATACGCGACACCACCTTCGACGGGCTCGCGGCCGTCGAGATCAAGACCTCCAAGGCCCGGATGATCATCGTCACCGAAATCGGGCCGCGCATCGCCCATCTTTCGGCGTTCATCGGCGGGAAGAAAAAGCGCGAAACCCGGAACCTCCTGTTCTGGGATTCGCCGAAGAAATACAAGCGGGGCGAGTGGCTCCTGAGGGGCGGGCACCGGGTCTGGGGCACCCGCCCGCTCGCCGATGAAAGCGAGGAGTGCTACGCTGCCGACAATGCGCCCGCGAAGGTTCGCGTCACGGCGAAGGGGATCACCGTAAGCGCTCCTAAAATGGATGCTTACGGCGTCCAGAAAGGTATTTCCATCAAAACGTTGGACGATTCCACGTTCTCGGTGGAGAGCGCGGTGAAAAACGTCTCGGACATGCTCTGGTCGGGTGGGGCCTGGGCCCTCACCGCCACCTTGCCGAGGAAGGGTTGCACCTACGGCGTGCCGCTGGGGGACGGAAGCGAGTGGGATCTCTTCGCCATCGTCATTCCCAAGGCTTGGGGCGGCCATGGCGCGCCCGTGAACGATCCCGCGGTGACGTTCACCGAGCACAACCTCATCTTCACGCCCGGGGGCCGCGAGACCAAGCGCATGATCCAGGCCCCCCAAGGCATCATGGGCATGACCGATGCGGTGGAGAAGATCTCCTTCCTGAAGCACTCTCCCCACGTCCGCGACGGACGCTACCCGATGAACTGCAACCTCGCCTTCTACAACGGTCCCGGGAATTTCATGACCGAGATGGAAAGCATGGGAGCCGAGGCGACCCTCAAGCCCGGGGAGACGGCCCGCAATGTCGAAACATGGGCCCTGCGGGATCCCGTGGACTGGAAGAAAGCCAAGAGCGTGAGGCTGTAAAGCGAAGCGCAGGGCGAAGGATCCTTCGCCCCCCACCTTCACGCATCATGATGCTTCAAGGGCTTCGCATGGGTTCGCCGGGCATCACGTTTTCACCGGGCCGTGCCATGGTGGTGTCCTCCGGCATGCCTTCGCCGCGTTCGACGCGGTCGCGCAGGTTCCTCGCCGTTTCGAGGTGTTCCTGCAAGGCCGGGAGCGTGCGCCCGGCGAAGGCGCGGACATCGGCGTCCTTGCCCTCCTGCGCCTGCTTGCGGAAGAGTTCGACCGCCTTCTCGTGCTCCTCGACGTTCAGCCGCATGTACTCGCGGTCGAATTCGCGGCCGGAACGTTCCGCCAGGCGGTGATCCCCGACGGCCGACGCGTCCACGCCGCGATCCGGCAGGCGGACGCGCTTGCGCTCCGCCAAGGCCTGCACTTCCTGGTTGACGCGTCCATGGTCTTCGATCATGCGCTGGGCGAAGTCCCGCACCTCGGGATGCGAGGCCCTTTGCAGCGCCAGGCTGGAAAGCTCGACTTCTTTCATGCCGCTTCGGGCGGCTTCCTTCAGGAAGGCGTCCGCGTCCTTCTTGCCGGCCCCGCATGCGCTCAGCAGCGCCGCTCCGGCGGCGAAGGCCAGGATGGAGAGGATTTGATGATGCTTTTTCATAGGTGCCTCCTTTCCGTTTTAAGCTACGGGAGAGGTTTTCCGAAAACCACCTTTGCCGTGTAACGATGGTTAACAGCCAGGCGGATTGCCGCGATATCCAGGCGGCCCACTGGCGAATGATCGGTTTCGGAGCCCCGGGCAGTGTTTATCTTGGTCCAATGAGGTTTCCGGGTTTCCTCCTCGTGTGGTCCGTCCTCGCCTTGGCCATGGCTTCGACCGCGTTCGCCCAAGCTCCCGATCCACGTGAAATCGTCCGTCGCGCCGACCTTAAGATGCGCGGCGAATCCGCGATCGTCGAGATGTCGCTCACCGTGACGCGGCGCGACTGGAGCCGCGAAATGCGCCTCAAATCCTGGAGCCAAGGCGATGACAAGGCCCTCGTGGTCGTGCTCGCGCCCCCGCGCGACAAGGGAACGGCCTTCCTGCGCTCGGGCCGGGAGGTGTGGAACTGGATCCCTTCCGTGGAGCGTACCATCAAACTGCCGCCCTCCATGATGTCGCAGAACTGGATGGGCACTGACTTCACCAACGAGGATTTCGTGCGCGAGGCGTCGGTGGTGGAGGATTATTCCCATGCGCTCGATGGCGAGGAGAGCTTGCTCGGACGCTCCTGTTGGCGGGTGGTCCTGACCCCCAAGCCTGATGCGCCGGTGGTCTGGGGAAGGCTGGTCCTGTGGATCGACAAGGCCGAGGACCTGCAACTCAAGGCGGAGTTCCATGACGAGGACGGAGTCCTCGTGAACACGCTGCTCGCCACGGAAGTCGGCCGGCTCGGCGGTCGCCTGTTTCCCGTGGCGCTCGAGATGATCCCCGCCGACAAGCCGGGACAAAAGACAGCGATGCGTTACCTGAGCGCGCAGTTCGATGTTCCCATCCCCCCGCGCACCTTCACGCTGCGGCACCTCGAGACCTTCCGGTAGGCGATGCGCGCCCGGCCACGCAAGTCGATCGCGGCGGGGGCGGCCTGATGCTCGCGCGCCTCGCCTGGCGGAATCTGTGGCGCAGCCCCACGCGCTCCTTGATCACCGCGGCCTCTGTGTTCTTCGCCGTGCTTTTGGCAACCTTCTGGAGCGCGCTGCAGTCGGGCACCTACAACCGCATGGTCGACAACATCGCCGGCATCCATACCGGCTATGCCCAAGTGAATCGTGTGGGCTATCACGATGACCCGGTGCTCGAGAACGCATTCTTCCAGGACGACGACCTTGAGGCGCGCATCGCCTCCATGTCCGGAGGCGCCGTGCCCGTGCCCCGGCTGGAAGCTTTCGTCCTCGCCTCGGGCGGGGAGCGCACTCGCGGCGCCTTGGTGGTGGGCGTCGACCCGGCGCGGGAGGATGCCTTGTCGGGCCTTGGGACACGCGTTTCGGCGGGAACTTATTGGGGATGGAGCGCGGAAGGGGCCTCTGCCGGGGGAGCGTTGCTCGGAGAAGGTTTGGCCGGCCGCCTCGGTCTCGGGGTGGGGGATACGTTGGTGTTGATCGGTCAGGGGTATCAGGGATCGATGGCCGCGGGAGCGTATCAGGTGCTCGGCCTCGTCCGTCTCGGCTCCCCCGAGCTCACGGAGAGGATGCTCTATCTGCCGCTTCCAATGGCACAGGACCTGTTTCGAGCGGAGGGGCTCCTGACCGGCTACGTTCTCGGCCTCGACGACACGCGTCGCCTCGGCCCGCGCCTGCAATCACTACGCTCGGACCTCGGCCCGGAATTCGATGTGCTCGACTGGGCCGACATGATGCCCGAGCTCAAGCAAGGCCTGGAGGGCGACCGCGCCGGCGGCCTCATCATGCTGGGCGTGCTGTACATCATCATCGCCTTCGGGATTTCGGGCACCCTGTTCATGATGGCGCACGAACGCCGTCGCGAGTTCGCGGTGCTCCATGCCGTGGGGCTGCGCCGGGGGCTGCTCGGCCGCATGGTGCTGATCGAGTCGGCATGGCTGGCCCTGCTCGGCGTGGGAGCTGGACTCCTGGTCGCCTGGCCCTTGGTTCTCTGGTTTCATCATCACCCCATCCGCGTCACCGGAAACCTGGCCGATGCCTACCGCGAGTTCGGAATGGAGCCCGTGTTGCCCACGGACGCGACGCCCGCGGCTTTCTTCCAGCAGGGCCTCGTGGTGCTGGCGCTCGCGCTTTGCGTCGGGCTTTTCATGAGCTGGCGCGTGCGGCGCGGCGATCCGCTGGGCGCCTTGAGGGAGTAGGGAATTCCATGCTGTTCACTTTCGCCCGCCGCAACCTTTGGAGGCACCCCCGCCGTAGCGTGCTGGTCATGCTCTCCGTAGCGGGTGGATTATGGGCGGGGCTGTTCTTGTCGGCGTTCTACATCGGCATGATGGAGCAGCGCGTGGACATCGCCTTGGGCACGGAGTTCTCCCATGTTCAGGTCCACGCGCCCGGGTTCCGTCCGGATTTCGAGGCGGCGGCGACGGTTCCCCGGGCGAAGGCGCTGACGGCCGCCATGGCGGCCGATGCACACGCGGAGAAATCCGCGATGCGATCGCTGGCGCAGGGGATGTTGGGCACCGCGCGCGGCGCGCACGGGATCACCGTGCGGGGCGTCGACCCGGCCGCCGAGCAGGCGCTCACGGCATTCTGCGATCGCGTGCGGTCGGGGGGGTGCCTCGAGGAAGGCGTGCCCGGGGTCCTCGTGGGCGAGGCGCTGGCGCAGAAGGCAGGCATCCGCGCGGGCTCGCGCGTGGTGATCACCCTGCCGGCCGCCGACGGCGAAGTCGTCTCCGGCGCGTTCCGGGTGCGCGGATTGTACCGGAGCACCGACCTTCGGCTGGACAAGGTCGTCGTTTACGTTCCGCGCGCGGCCCTCAACGCCCTGCTGGGGCTGCCGGAGGATGCCGCGCACCAGATCGCCGTCCGGCTTTCCTCCGCGGCTCTCGCCGACGTATTCGCGACAGAGTGGGGGGAGCGATACCCCGACGTCGAGGTCCAGGGTTGGCGATCCCTTTCCCGTGAGCTCGATCTCACGGTCTCCGCGGGCTGGCAGACCCTGCTCATCTTCATGATCATCATCCTTTTGGCGCTGGCCTTCGGCATCGTGAACACCATGCTCATGGCCGTTCTGGAGCGCCGCCGGGAGATCGCCATGCTCTTGGCGCTGGGCATGGGGCGGGGGCGCGTGTTCCGGCTGGTCGTGCTCGAAACCGTCCTGCTCGTCCTGGCGGCGACGCCGCCGGGGTTTCTCCTGGCTTGGGTCACCGTGGCCATCACCTCGCGCACGGGCATCGACCTTGCGATTTATGCGGAGGGGCTTGCGGCTTTCGGCTATGAATCGATCGTGCGGCCGGAGTTGCGGGCGGCGCATTATGCGCAGGTGGGTTTGCTGGTCGCCCTGGCGGCGGTGGTTTCCGCCCTGTGGCCGGCCTGGAAGGCCGTGCGCACCCCGCCAGTCGGAGTGTTGATGGCGAAATGATGCCATGGAATCGGAGGGCGAACCATCGGGATGACGCAGGACCGGGGCGGAGGCATGCCTCGCCCTTTGAACCCGGTTCGACGATTCCTGAAAAAGGGGGTAGCGTGCAAGCATCAACGATAGAACCTGTCATCCAGGCCCGGGACCTGACGCGCGTCTATCCCGGCGCGGTGCCCGTGCGGGCGGTGGATGGGGTCGATCTCGACATCATGGCGGGCGAGTTCACCACGTTGGTGGGACCCTCGGGATCGGGAAAGACGACCTTGCTCAACCTAATCGGCGGGCTCGACAAACCCACGTCCGGTATCATCCGCGTGGGCGGCAAGGTCTTGACGGGCCTCTCCGAGCCGAAGCGCGTGGAGTTCCGCCTCCGCCACATCGGCTTCGTCTTCCAGTCCTACAACCTCATCCCCGTGCTTTCGGCGCGCGAGAACGTGGAGTTCGTGCTCCTGCTTCAAGGCATGGGCAAGGCGGAACGGGAGAAGCGCGCGCTGGAGTTGCTGGAGGCCGTCGGCCTTTCCAGGCGTCCCGACGCGCGCCCCGGCCAGCTCTCGGGCGGGCAGCAGCAGCGCGTCGCGGTCGCGCGCGCCCTCGCTTCGCATCCCGACTTCGTGCTGGCCGACGAGCCCACCGCCAACCTCGACTCCGCCTCGGCCTTCCAGCTTCTCGACGTGATGCGCGACCTCAACCACTCGCGCGGCATCACTTTCCTCTTCTCCACCCACGATGCGCGCGTGATGGAGCGCGCCGGGCGCATCATTCACCTCGAGGACGGGAAGATCGCGAGGGACGAGGTTCGGAGTGGCTGAATGGGGGTTCTTCGCAGGCTCGGTTCCTCCGCCGGGGCGTCGTCCGGACGGAAGTGGCGCGCCCACCAAGTCTCCCGAAAAGCGAGGAGCCTGCGCAAGGTTCCCCCGGTTCGTGCTTCCCCTGCTGTTGGCGGCAACATCCTTGCACAGCTTCGAGGCTCCCGACTTTCGCGGCTATGTCACCAGCCTGCAAGGCGCGGCCGTAGGCGCCTCGGACACGGCGTCGGCGACTTTGGGATCGCAGCAGCGGCTCAACGCACTGTGGGACGCATCGGAGCGGGTGCGCGTCGTCGTCGAGGGGCGGGGCAGGTTGTATCTCGGCGAGGACGCTCGCCCGGCGGCGCCCTTGGCGGCGTTGCTCGGCCATGATCGCGGGGCGATCGATCTTTCGGTGAACCCCGTTGCGACGGAAGGCGCGGTGTGGAACGCCCAGTTGGACCGCGCCTATGCGGAGTACGGTGGAGCGGTCTGGGACTTGCGCGCTGGAAGGCAACGCATCCATTGGGGCACGGACCTGTATTGGAACCCCGCCGACCTGTTCAACGCGCGCGATGCGCTCGACTTCGACCACGAGGAAAGCCCGGGGACGGATGCCGTGCGCCTTCGATACTTCGCCGGGGGGGTGTTCTGGACCGGTGCGGAGACCGCGGTGTCGGTGGACGACGCTCGGCGCGTGGTGGCGGCGGGACGGGCCATGTTCCATGCCGGGGAATACGATATGAACATCATCGTCGGATCCTGGAGGGGGGAACCGGTGGGGGCCTTGGGGTTCGCGGGAAACCTCGGACGGGCGGGTTGGAAGGGTGAAGTCGCCGGATTCTCAGGTTACGGAACGGTTGACGATCCTATTGTAAACTCCTCTACTACAGTGGATTATGTGTTTTCATGGGAGTGGTTGGAAGGGTTGTACCTAGGGGGGTCGCTCTTTCTCGGCGGGACGGGCGGGGGCCTGTCGGCGGCGAACGTGGTCGGGAATCCTCCGTCGGCGCGTAATCCTTTTCCGGCGCGGTTCGCGACGCAAATCGTCGCGTCGCGCCCGGTGAATCCGGCCGTGAGTTGGCAGGCCTCCCTGCTTTGGCTGCCGGAAGACGAAGAGGCGCTTTTCAGCCCTTCCATCAACTACGCCGCCGCGCAACGCGTCGACATGCAGTTGATCGGCAGAGTCCAGGCGGCGTGGAGCGGTGGCTTGAGGCGGGAGGCGGCGGGAGCGTGGGTGAGAACGCGGTTGTCGTTCTAATGCCTGGGGGCCGTTCGTTCACCGGGGTTCACTCCTCATGCATCTTTTTCCAGATCCTCGCCGCCCGGCGGCGGATCTCCAGCAGCCTCCGGTTCACCGTGGGGCGCGGGGTTCCCGTCACCCGGGCGATCCGGTCCACCCGCAGCCCCCGCTCGAAGCGCAGGTGCACGAACAGCAGTTCATCGTCCTCGAGCCGCTCGCGCAGCCGCTCCCAGAAGAGGACGGCGCCCCCGATCGCGTCCTCCGGCGCGTCGGTTTCGATGGAGGCGGAGAGCTCTGCCTCGTAAAGCCGCAGCAAGGCGTCGCGGCGGCGGATGGCGCGGTGGTGGCTCGTGCAATGGTTGCGCGCCACCTGGTGAAGCCACGTCGTGCCCGCGCAACGCCCCGCGAAACCGGGCCAGGCGCGCGCGGCCTTGAGGAGCACCTCCTGCGCCAAATCCTCCGCGTCGTCGGGGTTTTGTACATATCGCCTGCAGGCGTTCAGCACATGGCCGTGATGGCGCACGCACAGGTCGTGGAGGCGCTTGAGGAAGATGTCGGGACGGATGTCGGGGATATCGGAATTCGGGGCGGATTCGATCATGCCGCGGTGGCAGTGCAATGACCGTGCCGATCGCGAGGACGCGGATTCCGGCGCGAATTCGCGGCCCGTGACGGGCGTCACGGGAAAATCCGGGCATCTCCTTGCACGCTTCGTGCTCACGGTTTTCCTGTTGCTCGCGGGCGGCTTGCCGCTCGGCATCCAGGGCTGCGCCTCGAACGGCGGGAACGCGCCGCGATCCGGAGCGGGGTCCGGCCCGCCGCCCGTCGCGATCGACGCCATGCTGCCCTCGGGCGACGGATGGCGGGCGTTCCGCCTCGGAGCCCTTCGGCACGCGAAGTTGACCGGGGATCCGGCGACCGGAATCCATCCCCCCCCGATCTCGGGTTCCGAATGGCTGACGCTCGCGGCTCCCTCGGGGCCCTTTCGTCCGGTCCAGGTCATCCCCGCCCAGTTCGGGTACTTCCTGCTTGTGGACGCGGCATCAAGCCGGCTGTGCCTTTACGACAGCGCGGCGTCGCTGATCGCGACCACCCCGCTGCCGGAGGAATTCACGCCGTTCCCGGCGGGACGCGTGTCGGTGTTCCGGGCCGCAGACGGCGCATTCACCTTCGTGGACTACGCGGCCGGCGGGGCATGGCAGTTCGCGGATCGCCAGACATCGGGCGCGGGAAAGACCCAGTGGATTCCTCGCGGCCAGGTGAAGCTGCCCGCCGGGTTGCGGGACTGCATGCAGCCCCCGGGGTCGGCGGAGATGTTTTGCCGCGGCGGGGATGGCGCGCCGTTGCGCTTCGACGGCGCGCTGAACCGCCTTCCGGTCCGGGCCACCCCTGACGGTTCGCGCGAGGGCGCGCGGGCCGTGGCGGTCTGGATCGCGGGTGGAGGCGCTGACCCGGGCGCCTGGGCCATCGAGGGGCGCACGGCAGGCGGGGTCGCGCTGTTTCGCTTTCTGCCGGCCCGGCGCCAGTGGATAACCGTTCCTCCGCCCGGCGCGCCGTGAGCGAAGGGATTTTCCCGCGCTCGCGCCTCGCCGCGTTGGCGCTTTCGGGGGTCTCGGCGGTGGCTGCGGGCTTTTCCGCATCGGCGGCCGGCGCCGAGCTTCCCGGTCACATGCCCCTGCGCGAATGCCGCGAACAGCCGCGCGACACCTTGCGCCTCGGGGTGGGGCCGGGGCCTGTTCGCGTCAACCTCGGCGATGCGGAGCAGGTCGAGGGGCGCGACTATCGCGTCGGGGGCGACACGCTGGTCGTCTTCCCGCGAGCGGGGCCGGCGGATCCGGCGGGCGCGGGCGGGGACAGCCTGTGCGTGACGCGCTTCGTCTCTCCCGTGTTGCCCGAGCCGCGCCGCCGGCCCTATTCGCTCGCCGACGTTCCGGTCTTGCGTCCCGGGTCCTTGGAGGACACGACGGGCCCGGCAGGCGGAGGGACGCCATGGAACCCGCCGGGAACGGAGGGCGCCCCGGTCGACACGGGCGGCTACGACCTGGCGCTTTCGGGCAGCAAGTCGGTGGCCGTGACGGCGGGGGGCGGCGGAGCCTTGGGCGTGGACGCCGCGCTGCTGGTGAACGTGAACGGCCAGGTAGCCGAGAACGTGTGGATCGAGGGGACCCTCTCGGACCAGAACACTCCCGTGCAACCCGAGGGCAACACCACGACGCTGCGCGAGGTGGACGTGAAGTACCTCCGCGTCTATGGCCGGCAGTACGAGTATCTGCTCGGCGACTACTTCCTGCGCCACGGGCGCGAGGGAGAGGATTTGTTCTCGATCCAGGCGGAGGGCGCGCGCCTTCGCTACGCGGACAAGGGGCGGGGCGGGACGGTGGCGTTCGCCCGCAGCAAGGGCTTGTTCCACACCGACACCTTGCGCGGCGTGGACGGCAAGCAGCGCGGCTATTACCTGCGCGGCCGCGACGGGCGGACCTTCATCACCGTGCTGGCGGGCACCGAGCGGATCCGGCGCAACGGCGTCGCGCTCCGGCGCGGCGTGGACTACGCCATCGATTACGGGCAGGGCCGCGTCGATTTCCTGTCGGGCGTTTGGGTCACGGGCGAGAACCTCTTCACCGTCGAGTTCCAGTACGTCGAGGACAGCTACCCGCGCATCATCCTGGCCGGCGAGGCGGCCGACACGATCGGGGCCTTCCGCTTCGGCGTGCGGGCGATCCAGGAAGCGGAGGACGAGCGCAACCCCGCGCTGGGATCCCCGGACGCGGCGACGCTGGAAACCTATCGCCAGGCGGGGGATCGTCCCGTGACCGATTCCTTGGGAAATCGCGTCGACATGCCGGGGCGCCGAGCGGCCACGGTGTTCTCGGGAGAGTGGGAAGGGGGCGAGGCGGGGCGCGCGTCGCTTTCGGTCCTGGGCAGCCTGCTCGACCGCAACCTGTATTCCTCGCTCGACGACGGGGACAACCTCGGGTTCTCGACGCGTTTCTCCGGCGCCCACCGATTCGGCGCGCCCATCGACCGGGGAGGGATCTCGCGCCTCATCGTCGAGCCGGAGCACGAGCATCGTTCGCGCGATTACGCCGCCTTCGGGCAAATCGTCGAACCGCGCGGCTTTCGGGATGCATGGAACCTCGGCGCCGGCGTGGGAGAAAGGGACTTCGACGCGAACCGCCTGCGCCTCTCCGTCGAGCCGTTCTCGGGTTGGCTCGTCGGCGGCGGGGCGGGCTACGCCGCGGGACGCGCGCGCCCGGGAGGAGACACGCTCCCGAGGGACGGGATCGCCGCGACCTCGCTGCGCGGCGAGGCGTTCACGCGCTGGGAGCGCGGGATGGACCGGTTCGAACTCTCGGCGGAGACCAAGCGCGCGCGCGATTCCCTTCGCCGCGACAACGACCGCCAGCGCGCCCTCGCGGGCTGGAACCTTGCCGGCTGGCTTCCGCGCGCCGAGGTTCTGCGCGACGACTGGCGCACCGGGCTGGACGCAGGGACGGCAGGCGTCGCGCGCTCGGAACTATGGCAGCCGCGCCTCGTCGTCGAGAGCCCTGCCCTGGGCGACCTCTGGACATGGACGCCCGAGGTGGACGCGCTGTATGCGCGCTCCAACTACGCGAGCCAGGAACCCGGGCTGCGCGATTCGCTGATCGACGTGGGATTGGCGCAGAGGCTTCGCCTGCTCGGCTGGGGGCCCGTCATGGGCGACGTGTTCGCCGCACGCCGCCACCAGCGCGCGTGGCTTCCCGACGCGAACGGCCGACGCGCGCTCGAGCCCGAGGTCGCCACCTACGACCAGGCCGAGGCGAACGTGAGCGTCTCGGATTACCTGCGCGGGTACGGGGCGAGCATGCACTACCGCGCCGCCCGCACCGCCGAGACCCCGCTGGTCGAGGCCTACGAGCAGGTGGCCGCCGGCCGCGGCGACTACGCCTACGATTCCCTGCTCAACGCCTACTATCGCGTGGAGACCGGCGGCGACTACGTCCTGGCCGGGCTTATGCGCGACACGACCTTGGGACAGCAACCCTACCAGGACCTGCAATGGAGCCTGCGCCTTGACCTCTCGCCGGGCCGGTGGCCCGCCTCCTTCGGCGTGGGCGGCGGCATTCTCGCCGACGTGGACCTTTCCCTCGACATCGAGACCGACCATCAGGACAGCGCCGCCGACGCGCTTCCCTTGCCGCGCTTCACCGACCGCCAGATCGATGCGGTGCGCTCCGGACGCGCGCGCTACGAGCCGTCGATGCATTGGGCGCACCCCGAAGGCGGCCGCAGCGCGAGTTTGACCTGGCGCCGCGAGTACGCCAAGGGCGCCGGCCTTCAGGCCTTCCGGGAACGACGCGCCGAGACCCGGGGCGAGTATCGCCACGAATTGTCGGATGTTTGGGAAGGCGCATGGATCGGCATCCTCGAGTCGCGGAGCCGGGAGGGGCTTGCCTCCGGATCCTTCGCCAGCCGCATCGAGGGGGAGCGCGCGCAGATGCTCTTGTACCGCAGGCTGCCGATGGCCTTCACGCTCGTGCCTTCGCTGGAGTACCGCCGCGCCCGCGGCGAGGACGCGGGCTTTCCGATGTCGCTGCAGGGCGTGGTGCCCCGCGCGCGCGTCGAGAAGGGGGCCCTCTTCGGAGGCCGGGCTTCCGCCGAATACGGGTTGCATTGGCTATTCGGGGAAGGGGAGGGGGGGTACTTCGTCACCGAAGGCTACCGCAAGGGCGTCACGCATCGCTTCGAGGCCGTGGCGCAGTCGGCCGTGCACTCGCACGTGCACCTTAACGCCAACTATCTTGCGCGGCTGGAGCCCGGAGCTTCCGCTTGGATCCAGCGTTTCAGCGCCGAGGTGAGGGCGGTGTTCTGATGAAATGCCTCGTGCAAAAGGAATCCCGTCGGGAGCGGGGTGTCGGGAGCCGGGAGACGGGGGGCAAACGATTGCACGTTGTCGGAACCTGCCTGCAAGGCTTCCTTCGCTTGGCGTTCCATTCTTCCGGTTTTCGGTTTTTCCACCCGACACCCGACTCCCGACCCCCGACTGCCCGCCAATTCCTGCGTTCGACGTTTCTGGTCGTAGCGACCCTCCTCCCGACGCTCTCCCAAGCCACCCCTGTCGACTCCCTCGTCGCGCGCGCGATGGCGGAAGGGTACTGGGCGGCGCGCGCCGACACCTCGGCGGAGGAGGGGTGGACGCGCGGGCCGCTCTATCGCCTGCGCGCGGTGGAGGCGCGGGACGAGCGCGGCATGGCCGTCGCGGGTTTCTCCGGGGAGTGGAGGGGCGAGGCGGCCACGCGCGCGAACATCGAGGCGGCGCGCGCGGCCCTGCAGCGGCGGCTCTTCGCTGACGGCTTCGTCTTCGCCGAGACCGAGGTCCGGCTCGCGCCCGACCCCGAAGGAGCCCCCTTCGCCGATGTCGAAATGCTCGCGCGGCGCGGGGCGGCGTTCAAGTTGGGCGCGCCGGTCGTGCGGGAGACCCGCACGCGGCCCGAAGCGGCCCGCCGCCTCGCGCTTTGGGAGGAAGGCGAGAACTTCGACCCCGATCGCATCGGGAGGGGCGTACGCAGGCTAGGCCGCACGGGATATTTCGAGGCCGCCGAATGGTCCGGGCTCTTTCGCGATTCGACCCGCAACGCGCTGTATCCCGTCCTGCTTCTGCCCGATGCCAAGGTCAACACGGTGGGCGGCCTCCTGGGTTACGATTCCGAGGCGGAAGGGGGCGGGCGCCTGACGGGCTTCGTCGACGTGCGCCTTTTCAACCTGCGCGGCACGGCCCGCGACCTCGAGTTTTCCTTCGACGATCGCGACGGAGGCGAGCGGCTGGCGCGCGCGGCCTACACGGAGCCGTGGATTCTCGGGTTGCCCGTGGGCGCGCGCTGGGAGGGGGCGTTCCTCCAGCAGGACACGACATTCCAGGAGTGGGACCAAGCACTGTTCGTTTTCCGGGACTTGGGCTTCACGGGCAAGGTGGAGGCTGAGTTCGGCGCGCAATCGAACCGCGCGACCGAAAACGGCATCACGGTCTCCACGCGCGCCGTGCGCTCGGGCGTGCGGCTCACGCGCGATGACCGCGACCGTGCCCCGTTCACGCGCTCCGGTTCTCGCGCCTCGGCGGGCGTCACCGTGGTTCGCCGCGAGTTCCGGGCCATCCGCGACAGCGCCTATTACCTCGCGCAAGCCTCCGCCTCGTGGGAAGGCTGGAGGCCGCTGCCGGGACGCTTCGGCCTGCGGACCTCGCTGCGCGGCGGGTCGAACTACCCGCTGGACCGACTGAATCGGGGCGAGATGCACGACGTGGGAGGCGCGCGCTCGTTGCGCGGCTATCGCGAGCGGGAGTTCCAGACCAACGCCTACCTGCTCGGCGACCTCGAACCGCAGTTCGCCGTGGGGCGACGGGGCCGATTGTTCGGTTTCATCTCGCCCGGCTTCGTCAACCTCCCCACGGGGCGCTACGAGCCCCGATCGGTTCTGGGCTACGGTGCGGGCATGGAGCTCGCGCGCGGCGACTGGAGCGTCGCGATCACCTATGCGCTGAATCCCGACCGCTCGCCGGGGAACGGATTGCTTCACGCGGCGGTGGAGAACAGGTTTTAATCCGGCGACAGGTGGCGGCTAACGGGTAGCAGGTAAGAGGCAAGGCGTAACGGGCGGAGGGGCCAAGGAACGGCCGCCGTCGCCGCCCGGGCTTTTCTTTCGGTTACCTGTTACCAGTTACCCGTCCCCTGCTACTATTCTTCCGTGCCTTCTCCCTTCTCCGACGCCGGCAATGCCGTGTTTCCTCCGCTTGGCGCGCGCGTCGAGGTGGTGAGGCCGGGGAGCGAGCCTGGGCTTCGGGAGGTACTCCGTCGCGCCCACGCCGACGGCATTCCCATCACGGCGGCGGGCGCGCTGACGGGGCTCGCGGGCGCGGCCGTGCCGTGCGAGTCCGGCCTCCTGATCGACATGACGGCCTTCCACACGTTGCCCGACCGCCCGGGCTACCGGCGCGCCGCGCCGTTCCTGCTTCTCTCCGAAGCCGATCCTTGCTCCGGACTGGTTGCTCCCGGAGTATCCCTGGCGACGCTCAACGCCGCGCTGGAGGCGGAAGACCTTTGGTATCCGCCGCATCCGGGCGAATTGCGCGCGACCCTCGGAGGCAACGTCGCGGCCAACGCCTCGGGGCCCCGCACCTTCTCATTCGGAGCCACGCGCGACTACGTCGAATCCTTGCGGGTGATCCTGCCCGACGGTGATGCGCTCGACTTGCGGCGGGGCCGGGAGCGGGTGTCGGGGGGGGCTTTTTCCGCGCGCACGGAAGGCGGGCGCCTTCTCGAGGGACGCGTGCCCGGTTACGGGTTGCCGCCCGTCAAGAACGCCGCGGGGCTGTTTGCCGCCCCCGGGATGGACCTCGTGGACCTGTTCGTCGGCAGCGAGGGTATCCTCGGGGTCTTTTCCGGGATCGGCCTTCGGTTCCTTCCGCGCCGCGCCTTCCGCCTCGACACGCTGCTGTTCGCGAGCGAAGCGGAGGCCTTGGCCTGCGCCGAGGCACTGCGCGCCTTGCGCGCGGATCGCCGTCGTTATCCCGATCCCGCGGGCGACGGCGTGGTGTCGCTCGAATTCTTCGACGGCGCCTCGCTGCTCCTGGCGCGCGCGGCGGGAGTCTCCATTCCCTCTGCCGGCGCGGCGCTCGGCGTCGAGACCTTTTCCGACGACATGGGGACACGGACGAAAATCCTCTTGGTCGCCGACAGGCTGCGCTGCACCGGCCTCTTGACCGAGGTCGCATCCGAGGCGATCCGCTACGCGGTGCCGCGCCGGGTCGCGGAAATCCTCAAGGAGAGGGGGAGGCCCAAGTTCGGAACCGACTTCGCCGTGCCCGTCGCGCGCTTCGCGGAGATGTACGCGTTCCATCAGGAAATCGAAGCCGAATTCGGATGCGGGCAGGACCCGCGCCGACCCGTCCGCGCGGCGAAGTGGGGGCATGTGGGCGACTGCCACCTGCATTGCAACTTCCTCTGCGAGAACGAAGCCGACGAGACGCTCGCGCGTTCGCTTTACCTGAAGCTCGTCCGCAAGGCGGTCTCGCTGGGGGGCACCATCAGCGCCGAGCATGGAGTGGGGAAGAAGACCCTCGTCGACGAGGAGGGAGTGTCGCGGCCTTACCTCTGGTACCTGCTCGGCGACGCGTACCGCGAAATCGCGGAGGTCAAGAAGGTGTTCGACCCGAAGGGGATATTGAACAGGGGGAACATGGGAGTGTGATGACAGTACAACAATACGGCAGTACCATAATACATCACAACATCACGGCATCACAACAATAGAACGCCGATCGAACCCGTGTTTGGTGGTTTATTGCTTTGCTGCCGTGATGTTCTGATGTTGTGATGCCCTCTCCCCGTTCCCTTCCCGGACGGTCCTTCGGCCGCCGAAGTCCCCCCCGGATTTCTACCCTTCCTCCCCATGTCCGCTATTTGGCTTCCGCTCGGGTTGGCGTTGAGTTCCTGGGCGGGGTTCGCGCTGGGCACGCTGCCGTTCCGCATTCGCTCGTCGCATCACGACCATGAGCTCGAGGGGGAGATCGAGTCATCGGTGCTCGGGTACCTGTACCCGGTGACGGTGGCGCTGTTCCTGGGCTACCTCGCGACGACCTTGGTCCCGCACGCGGTTTTGGGGGGCGGGAAAATTCCCCTGCTGGCCTTCGTCGCGGGGGCCGGGCTCATGGCTTTGCTCACGCGCAAGGTCCTTAAGCGCGATCCTTGCTGCGAGACCGGGCACGACCATGATCCCATCGGCTGGGCCTTTTTCCTGGCGCTGGCGGTGTGCGCCGTCAACGACGGCTTGTTGATCGGCCTCCTGAACCCGCCCTGGCTCTCGGGTCTGAACCTGGGCATGGTGCTGCACAAGGTGACGTCCTCGTTCGCGCTGGCGCTTGCCTTGGGACACTGGAATTATCGCGGCGGGCGACTCGCCCTGCTCGGCATCGCGAACGGGCTCATCAGTCCGCTGCTGTTTTTCGTGGGCGCCGGCCTGCGCGGAAGCGAGGCACCGCACCTCGACGGCCTGCTCGCCCTCTCGGCCGGGGTGCTCGTCTATACCGTGGTCACCGGCATGCTGCCGCACAGCCGCAAGCTGATGGCGCGCACGCCCCTGGCGTGGGCGGGGTTCCTGGCCGCGCTGGCGCTTTCCGTGGCGCTGGGCTTGGCCCACCGCGCGATGCATTGACGGGTCACCACCCCAGGTTTTTTCGGCCGGCGTCGAGGTAGGCCACGTATTCCGCCAC
>CBFGVC010000019.1:0-19744 GCA_965652255.1 uncultured Fibrobacteria bacterium
CTCGTCGGTGGTGTAGATATGGTAGATGTCGTGGTGGCTGTGGCAGTAGATGTGGTTGAAATCGGGGACCAGCAGCCCGATCAGCCCCACGTCGTTCATGCCCCGGAGCATGCGGCCCACACGTCCCGGGCGCTGGCAAAGCGCCAGGAAGCGCCGCAGGTGCGCCGAGGTTTCCAGGTCATCCCGCATGGCCAGCAGGGCGACCGCCTGGCGGATGCGCAAGGTGGCCTGGTGGCCATACCGCAGGCCCTCGGTGTTGGCGAGGTCGAAATAGTCGAGGATAAGGGCGAGGTTGTCGCGAAAGGGGTTTCCGGTCTTGGTGCGAAGCTCCAGCGCGCCTTCGACCGCGGAGAAGTGCTCATGCCCCCGCACGGCCGCCGAGACCCGCTTGCGGCCGGCCGGCGGAGGAACCCACCGGGAGATCACCCCCTCCACCACCCGGTTCACCGTCTTGGTGTGGTGGTAAAAGACCTTGAGAAAGATCTCGACCGCCCGGAAGGAGCCTTCGTCGACGAATCCCAGCTCGGCCGCCACCTCGGGTTGCTGGTGAAAATCCAGGCGGTCATCCTTCTTGCGGGTGATGAAATGCAGGCTGCAGCGAACCTGCAGGAGGAAGTCGTAGGCGGCGCGGATGTCCTCCTGCTCCTGGGGTGTGATCAGCCCCTCGCGCACAAGGTCCTCGAAATCGGCGCAGTCGTGGCGCACCTTGGCGATCCACATCATCGAGTGGACGTCCCGGAGGCAGCCGCTTCCCTCCTTGATGTCGGGCTCGAGCATCTGGACCAGGGATCCCATGCGCTCGCGCCGCGCCTCGTGCTCGCCGATCTTGGCGCGCACCAGCGCCGAGACCCGCCACGGGAACAGGCGCTTGCGCATCAGGTCGGCGAAGCTGCGGTAGAGCCGGTAATCGCCCGCGATGAACCGCTCGTTGAGGAACGAGGTCCACGTCTCGGGATCCTTGGCGGAGGCCTCCTTGCACTGGGCCAGCGAACGCACCGAGGACCCGACCGAAAAGCCGAAATCCCAGAGGCTGCGGATGATGGTCTCGGCCTGCTCGCGCTCGTATCCGTCGGGCGCGGGAGAGGTGAGGATGAGCAGGTCGATGTCGCTTTGCGGGCACAGCTCCATGCGGCCGTACCCCCCCACCGCCACCACCGCCACCGAATGGGCGTCCTCGGGGATCCCGATCTCCAGCGACTCCCACATGACGCGCAGGAGGGTATCCACCATTTCGCTGATGAAGCGCACCGTGTCGGCGCCGGTGGAGCCCTCGCGGTTCAGCCTGCGGATCTTGTCGCGCTGGCGCTGCAGCGCTTCCTTGACCTCGCGGTTCCGGGTCACCGGGTCCGGCTGGGCGAAGGCGTCGCGCAACGACTGGACGAAGTCGCTGCGTTGCTCCATGCGGGTGAGGGATCGCTGGATCATGCGAGGATCAATTTAGACAGAACGAAACCGCTGACGAGGATGGCGAGGTCCGCGAAGACCACGGCTGCCATGGCGGCCCTCCCCACCCCTTCGGCGCCGCGCGCGCTCGTCGCCCCGAACCAGCAGCCGAACAGGGCGATCCATCCCCCGAACACGGCCGCCTTGGCCAGTCCGGCGGCAAGGTCGCGGTCGTCGTAGAACAGGCGCACGCCGAAGAAGAAAGTTTCGGGCGGCATGTCGCGGAACAGGGTGACCACAGCGAGCGCGCCGAGCAGGGCGATCGCCGAGGAAAAGACGGTCAGCAGGGGCAGCACGACGACGGACGCAAGCAATCGGGGCGCGAACAGCAGTCGCCGGGCGTCGAGCCCCAGGGCCTTCATCGCGTCGAGTTGCTCGGTGACGGTCATCGTGCCCAGCTCCGCGGCCATGGCCGCGCCGGCGCGCCCCGCGACCACCAGGGCGGTAAGCACCGGCCCCAGTTCCAGCATGACCGACTTGCCGACGGCCGACCCCACGTAGCGCAGCGGCACGTAATCGGCGAAGTTGTAGGCCGCCTGCCAGGCGGCCACAGCGCCGGTGAAGACGGATACGAAGGCCACGAGCGGCAGCGACGAGGCGCCGATGGCCAGCACCTGTGCCCGGGTTTCGCGGAAATCCCGCGCGGCGGCGGGGACGGCGGCCACCGTGCCGGCGGCGAAGCGCAGGAAGCGCGCGATGCCGGCGAGGACTCCCAGCGCGAAGACGCCGAGCGCGACCACCCGCGCGTCGAGGCGAACCAGCCCTGCGCGAAGCCCGCCCCTCACCGCGAGGCCTCGGCGTCGTCCCATAAAACCCGGTAGGTCTTCCAGTTCGCGCCGACGCGCTTCACGTACTCCCGCGTCTCGGCGTAGCCTATGTCCTCGGCGATGTCCTCGATCGGGCGCCCGCGGAGGCGCGGCATCCACCGTTCCACGGCCGTCGGGCCGGCGTTGTAGCGCGCCAAGGCCACCGCGACGTCGCCGTCATGGCGACGCAGCACATCCCTCAAGTAGGCCACGCCGAGCCGGACGTTCACGGCGGGATCGAAGAGCGAGTCGGGGTGAAAGCCCGTCATTCCCTCCTTGCGGGCCTGCTCGCTTCCCGTCGCGGGCATGAGCTGCATGAGGCCGCGCGCGCCCACGCGCGACACGGCCCGGGGGTCGAAGCCGCTTTCCTGCTTGATGAGCGCCAGCACGAGACGGGGCGGCACTCCCGCCTGTTCCGCGACCGGTCGCACGAGGTCGTCGTAGGACGGCGGATAGAACAGGCGCAGCACCGCCACGGGAGCCGAGGGCCATTGCTCGAGCGGGAGGCGGTCGGCGAGCCGAAGGCCGAAGCGGTACGCCTCGAAGTCGAAGCCCGCCTCGCGGCACAGGATCGCCGCTTCGTAAAGGGGGCGCAAGGCCCCCGGCGCGGCATTGACCCGCGCCTGCAAGGTCAGGACCGCCAGCGTGTCGAGACCGAACCCGAAAAGCGCGGAGACAGGCAAGTAGCGGCTCTCGCCCGTGCCTTCGGCAGGGACGGGCGCGCCCGGCATCGCCCCGTCGAGCCAGGTTCGCAATGCGTCTCCCTCTGCCCGGTTGAGCATGCGCCCCCACGCCAAGCTGTCGGGCAGCGCGTTGCGGAGCAGCAGTTCCTCGCGCCCGAGGTGGCCGTAATGGCCGAAAGGGTGCTCGCCCGCGAGGTGCCTCCAGGCGACGAAAGCGGCGGCGGTGTCTCCCGCGGCCAGGCGCGACTTGCCCTCCCAGTAACGCGCCGCTCCGGTCAGCCGCCCGGACTTGCGCGCGAGGCGAAGCTCCGCCAATGCGGCGGCTGCGGGAGCGGGTTCGCCGCGCCGCAGGAGTATCAGGCCCGACCGCAACATCGCTTCGCCCGAGCGCGCGTGCTGGGGGAAATCGCGCGCGATGCGGCGATAGGCCCCGAGCGCCGTGTCGCGCTTGCCGTTCATTTCGTCATCGAAGGCGCGCATCCAGAGCACTTCTGCGCTGCGCGAATCCTTCGGAAAGCGCCTCTCCAGGCGCGTGTAGAAAGCCGCCGCGCTCTCCTCGCGGCCCAGCGAGCGATAGGCGCGCGCCGTCTGCAACAGGGCCTCGGGGGTGTCTCCGTATCGGGAAATCCAGTCTCGATATCGCTTTACTGCCTCTTCGTAACCCCCTTTATTTCCATGCAGTAGGGCAATCCGAAACCGGAGATCGCGGAGCCCGGCCGAATCCGGTGCCCCGGCGCGCGCGGCGAGCCGCTCCGCCCGGGCGATGGCGGCGCCCCACAGCGAGAGTCTCTCCTCCAGGTCGAGCAGAATGCGCTGCGTCTCGCGGGCGGTGTCCGTCGAAAAGAGCGGCAGGGCCCGGCGGTATGCGGCGTCGAGCCGGGCGTCGGCCACGGCCGTCGTCAGGCGGCGGAGGTATTCGAGGCGGTCCGGCCTGCCGACGACGACGGTATCCAGTTCCATAAGCCGGTACAGGGTCTCGACGCGGTCGGAAAAAGAAAGCGGACCGCGCAAGGAGGCGCGCAGGTACTCGCGCCGGGCGTCGGGAGGGTGGACGGCCAGGGTGCGCAGGCGGATCCGATGGAAGTGCCCGGTCCAACCCGTGTCGCGCGCGACGAAGGGATGAGCCAGCGCCGAGGCGACCGCCTCATCCGCCCCCGCGGTGTCCCCCGCGCGAAGCCGCGCCGCCGCCAGCATCGCCGAACGATAAACCGACGCCAGCGAATCCCCCTCCGGCAATTTCCCGAACATCTTCGCAGCCTTGGCGAACCGCCCCTTGCCGTGCGCCGCCATCGCGTCCTCCCAGGCCTTGCGGTACTTGAGGACATCGCGCGAAAGCGCCGCGTCGCCGTCGACGGACGGGGCGCCGCAGCCGAAGGACGCGGCGAGCAGGCATGCGACGAAAGCCGTGCGCAGCGGGACGGAAAAGCGGGACAGGCGATGGCTCGCAAGGCGGGGCATGGACACAAATCTAAAGTATCCGGAAACGGCGGCGATGCCCTCCCTTGCTACCTTTGGCGCATGGAAAAAATCGCGGTCGTGGATTTCGGCGGGCAGTACACGCATCTCATCGCCCGTCGCATCCGCCAGTTGGGCGTTTACTCCGAAGTCGTCCCCTCCCACGCCAAGCCCGAGGAGTTCAAGGACTACAAGGGGGTGATCTTCTCGGGCGGCCCTTCGTCGGTGTACGCTGAGGGCTCCCCGACCTGCGACGCCGGGATCTTCGCGCTCGGGCTGCCCGTCCTGGGTATTTGCTACGGCCACCAGCTGATGAACCACCTGCTCGGCGGCGTGGTCAAGCGCGGGCTGGTGCACGAGTTCGGCCCCGCCGCGCTGCGCCCGCAGGATCATCCGTTGTTCAAGGACGTCTCCCCCGGCTCCATCGTGTGGATGAGCCACGGCGATGAAGTGTCCCGGTTTGCGGCGGGCTTCCGCACCATCGGCTCCACCGATGATTGCGTGAACGCGGCGGTGGCCGACGACGCCCGGAAATTCTACGGCCTGCAATTCCACCCCGAGGTCACGCACTCCGCCGAAGGAGACCGCATCCTCCGCAACTTCCTGTCGCTGTGCGGCTGCGCCTTCGACTGGAACATGGACCACTACGTCCAAACCCTGCAGGAGCAGGTCCGCCGGCAATGCGAGGGCAAGAAGGTCTTTTTGCTCGTGAGCGGCGGCGTCGATTCCACGGTGGCCTTCGAGCTTTTGAACCGGGCGCTCGGACCGGACCGGGTGCTGGGCCTCCACATCGACAACGGCCTGATGCGCAAGGGCGAGAGCGCCGCGGTGCTTGACTTCATGCACGCCCAAGGCTTCGACAACCTCAAGATCAAGGACGCCACGGACACGTTCCTCGCCAACCTGCGCGGGGTGATCGAGCCCGAGGCCAAGCGCAAGATCATCGGGGAAACCTTCCTGCATGTCAAGGACGCGGCGATCGCCGAGCTCGACCTGAATCCTGCCGAATGGATGCTCGCGCAAGGGACGATCTACCCCGACACCATCGAAAGCGGCGGCACGGCGCACGCGGCGGTCATCAAGACCCATCACAACCGCGTGCAGGGCATCCTCGACCTGATGGCCCGGGGCATGGTGGTGGAACCTCTCGCCGAACTTTACAAGGACGAGGTGCGCGAACTGGGCCGCCGGCTCGGGATTCCCGACCCGCTGCTCGACCGCCACCCCTTCCCCGGCCCGGGCCTCGGCGTGCGCCTGCTCTGCTCGGATGGCAAGGGCGACGCGGCGGACGCGAAGGACATCGCCGCGCTGGAAGCATTGCTGGAAGCGCGGGGAGTCTCCGGCGCCATCCTGCCGATCAGGAGCGTGGGCGTGCAGGGCGACGCGCGCACCTATGCCCACCCCGGCCTGATCCGGCTCCCCGAGGGGGGGGCGCGCGACTGGAAGGCGGCCGACGCGCTGGCGACCGCCGTGCTCAACCGCGTGCGGGCGGTGAACCGCATCGTGCTGGAGACCCACGCCGCGGAGGGGACGTACGAGCCGGTCGCCCGGGAGTGCGAGCGCGCCGCGCTGGATTTGCTTCGTGAGGCCGATGCCCTGTGCACCGCCGCCCTCCAAAAGGCGAACCTCTATTCCGTCGTGTGGCAGATGCCCGTCGTGCTGCTGCCGCTCCTGAAGGGCGGAAAACCCGTCTTCGTCCTGCGGCCGGTTTCCTCGAGCGAGGCGATGACCGCCCGCTTCGCCGAGCTGCCCTTCGCCGTGCTGGACGCGTTGTGGAAGGACCTGTCGGGAATCGGGGCCGGAGCCCTGCTCTACGACGTGACCCACAAGCCGCCGGGGACGATCGAGTGGGAGTGAGAGGACAATAGAACATCACAGCATCACAACAACGGAACGCGGCAGCGCTGGCGTGTTCTGTTGTTGTGATGCTGTGATGTTGCGCTGTTTTCCTTCCCTCTCCCTTCTATCTTTCCCCCCATGGGCAAACCTCCCCTTCACAAAGGTCCCGAGAAGGCCGTCCTGGTCGGCGTCGCGACGCGCAGCGTGACGCCGCGCCAGGCACGCGAGCACCTGGCCGAGCTGGCGCGCCTCGCCGACACGGCGGGCGCGGCCGTCGTGGGCGAAGTGATGCAGCGCCGCCCGTCCTTCGACCCCTCGACGCTCATCGGCGAGGGCAAGGCGAAGGAGGTGGCCGCGCTGGTGGAGGAGCACAAGGCCGACCTCGTGATCTTCGACGAGGACCTTTCGGGCTCCCAAGCCAAGAACCTCGAGGCCCTGATCAAGACCAAGATCCTCGACCGCAGCGGCCTCATCCTCGACATCTTCGCCAAGCACGCGCGCACGGCGGAATCGCGCATCCAGGTCGAGGTCGCCCAGCTCGAGTACATGCTGCCCCGCCTCACCCGCGCCTGGACCCACCTTTCGCGCCAGGCGGGCGGCGGCGGCGCGGGCATCGGCCTGCGCGGCCCGGGCGAGACGCAGCTCGAGACCGACCGCCGCGCGGTGCGCAAGCGCGTCGCCGACCTGCGCAAGAAGCTGACGAAGCTCGAGGGCGTGCGCACCGCGCAGCGCGAGCGCCGCCGGCCCACCTTCCACGCCGCGTTGGTGGGCTACACCAACGCGGGCAAGTCCACCTTGATGAACGCGCTGACCCAGGCGGGAGTGGAGGCCGTCGACCGCCTCTTCGCGACGCTCGATCCCACCACCCGCCAGCTTTGGCTGGGCGGAGGACGCAAGGCGGTGATCTCGGACACGGTGGGATTCATCCGCAAGCTCCCGCACGGCCTGGTGTCCTCCTTCAAGAGCACCTTGAGCGCTGCGGCCCAGGCGACCTTCATCCTGCACGTGGTGGATGCCTCCTCATCCGATTTCGAGGAGCAGATGGAAATCACCGCGGGGATCCTCGAGGAACTGGGCATCACCGAGACGCCGCGCCTGATCGTGTTCAACAAGTGCGACCTCCTCGATCCGGAGCGGATCGAGGCCCTCAAGGTCCAGCACCCCGAGGCCGTCTTCGTCTCCGCGGAGAAAAAGGCCGGCCTCGAGGAGTTGCGCGAGCGCCTGCGCGAGGCCTGCGACCGGGCGGCGCGGGAGGAGGGGATCGAGGGCTCCGGCCGCGACGGGCTGGGGACGGACGCCTTCGCCGCCGCATAGCCGCGGCGAGGGTCGTTGTTACCTTTCGCCGGAGCTTGTTTTTCCATCCAACCACCACCGTTTCCGAATCCATCGGCAACCGAGGGCGACCTTCCGTATGCAGATCCGCGGCACTACCCGCATCCTCGGCATCCTGGGCCGTCCGCTCGCCCACTCCTACTCCCCCGCGCTGCACAACGCCGCCATCCAGTCGCTGGGCCTCGACCTCGCTTATCTTCCCCTTCCGGTGGAGAAGAAGGAGGACCTCGCCCCGCTGCTGACCGGCCTGAAGTCCGTCGGATTCCTCGGCGTGAACGTGACCATGCCCTACAAGGCCGACGTCATCCCCTTGCTGGACGAAGTGTCGGAGCTTTCGCGCGTGCTGGGCGCGGTGAACACCATCGTTCACAAGGCCGGCAGGCTGCTGGGCGATACCACCGATCCCGAGGGCTTCCTCAAGGGCTTCGCCGAGGCGGGGCACTCCTTCGACGGCAAGTCGGTGCTGGTGCTGGGCAGCGGCGCATCGGCGCGGACGATCGCCTTCACCTTGTTCCTTAAAACCCGCGCCTCGCGCGTGGCCTTGGCCGCGCGCGATCCGGCGAAGGCCGGCGCGTTGGCCTCCGAGGTCGCGTCGAAGGCCGGCGCGTCCCTGGAGCTTTTGGAGATCGGCGCCCTGGATGGCGCCGGGAACGAGGGCGCCGCCGCCTTCGACGCGATCGTGAACACCACCCCGCTCGGGATGCATCCGCAGGAAGGCTTGTCGCCCTTGCCGGCCACGGCCTTGCGCGCCGGACAGGTCGTGTACGACATCATCTACAACCCGCGCGAAACACGGCTGATGCGCGAGGCGCGCGAGCGCGGCGCGTCCACCGTGGGCGGCCTCGGCATGCTCGTGCACCAAGGGATCGCATCCTTCCGGCAATGGACGGGGCGGACGCCCGATCCGGCCGCCTGCCACGAGGGAATTCGCGCGCAGCAGGAGGCCATGACCCGCGACGGATACCGGACGCAAGGAACGACGCCGTGAAAATCCCCCTCACCCGCAGCATTTTCTTCACCGGCTTCATGGCCACGGGCAAGAGCCGCATCGGCTCGCTCACGGCAGCCTCGCTGGGCTGGAAGTTCTTCGACACCGACAAGCTCGTCGAGGAGAAGGCCGGCAAGGGCATCCCCGAGATCTTCGCCGAGCGGGGCGAAGCGGGGTTCCGGGAAATGGAGGCTGCCGCGCTGCGCGAGGTGTGCGAGGCGGGCCCGATCGTGGCGGCCCTGGGAGGCGGGGCCCTGCTTAATCCGGCCTCGCTGGAATTGGTGCGGCGCCACGGCGTGATCATCAACCTCCACGCGGCGCCCGAGGTCATCCTGGAGCGCGCCAACCGCAAGAAGGATTCGCGCCCGCTGCTCGCCGGGCTCGACGACGCGGCCAAGCTCGCGAAGATCAAGGCCATGCTCGCCGAACGCAAGCCCATGTACGACCTCGCCGACTTCCAGTTCGAATCGGGCGACGACGTCCCCCATCATGTCCTGACGCGGCGCATCATCCAGCGGCTCCAGGTGGAGCAACTCCGGCCCCTTCGGGTGGAGCTCGGCGAAAGAAGCTACCCCATATACATCGGCGAGGACCTCTCGGAGCACGCCGGGGCCATCGCCGAGAAGGCCGGCTGCTCCCGGCACGCGGTGATCGCCTCCGACCAGCCCGTGAAGGCCGCGCAGGGACCGATGCTCGACCGGTTGCGGCACGCGTTGCGGAACGCCCCCGCCTTCTTTTGGCGGGGCGGCGAAAGCGAGAAGACGCTGGCCTCGGTGCAGAAGCTGCTGACCTGGATGCTGCGCAAGGGTTGCTCCCGCAAGACGACGCTCTTCGCCTTCGGCGGGGGCGTGACCGGCGACATGGCCGGCTTCGCGGCCGCGATCTTCATGCGCGGGATCGACTTCGTGCAGGTGCCGACCACCTTGCTCTCGATGGTCGACTCCAGCGTGGGGGGCAAGACCGGGGTCAACCACCCCTTGGGCAAGAACATGATCGGGTCGTTCCACCAGCCGCGCGCGGTGATCATCAGCCTTTCGGCGCTGGCGACCTTGCCGCGGGAGGAGTACCTGGCCGGCCTCGCCGAAGTGGCCAAGTACGCCGTGATCCGCGACCCCGGCCTGTTCGCGTACCTCGAGCGGAACGCCGAGGCCGTGCTCGCCCGCGATCCCGTCGCCCTGGAGCACATCATTCGCACCTCGTGCGCCATCAAGGCCGCCGTCGTGGGGGACGACGAACGCGAGACGGCCCATGCCGCCGAGGGGGCCGGCGGCGGCCGCGCCATCCTCAACTACGGCCACACCTTCGGGCACGCCTTCGAGTATCTCGCCGGTTACAGGGACTTGCCTCACGGCCTCGCCGTGGCGCTGGGAATGCGCTGCGCGGCGCGCCTCGCCGCGCGCATGGGCCTTTTGGCCGAAGCCGAGCGGCTTCGCCATGACGCGCTCCTCGACGCGCTGGATTTCCCGCGTTTCTTCAGGGGGCGCTTCGACGCCGAGGCGGCCTGGCAGGCCACGGGCCGCGACAAGAAGGCCGACAAGGACCGCCGCGTGTTCGTCCTGCCGCGCTCGATCGGGGCGGTTGAGATCGTGACGAACCCCCCGAAGGACGACGTGCTCGCGGCCTTCCATTCCGTGGTTCCCGACGGGGGCAGCTCGTGAACGTCCTGGTCACGGGCTGCAACAGCACGCTCGGTTATCACCTCCTGCACCTGCTGCCGCACGATGACGGCACGGTCGTCGCGCTTTCCTCCGAGGCCGTGCCCGACCGCCTGCGCCTTCCCCACGTCACCTATGTCACGGCCGACCTTTCCGACTACAAGCAGGTGCTCTCGCTCCTGAACACCTGGAAGCCCGACGAGGCCTATCACCTGGTGTCCCAGGAGTTCTCGCTCGGGATGCCGGGCATGAAGCCGACCACCTTGCTGAATTTCTTCGCGGCCGGCGCCTACAACCTGCTGGAGGGGCTCCGTCACGCCTCCCCGAAGGCGCGCGTCGTGCTCGCCTCCTCGGCCGAGGTGTACGGGGGACGCAAGGGGCTGATGGACGTCCTCCACCGGGAATCCGACCGGTATCTCCCGCTGACGCCCTATGCCGTCGCTCAGGCCTCCTGCGAGTTGCTCGCGCGGCAGTTCGTGCATGCCCACGGCATGGACGTGGTGACCGCGCGCCCCTTCGGCGTGACCGGCCCGCACCAGCCGGAAAAATTCGTGCTCTCCTCGACGGCTTCCCAGATCGCCGCCATCGAACTGAACGACGGCGAGACGGCGATCTACACCGGAAACCTCGACGTGTCGCGCGACTACCTGGACGTGCGCGACATGGCGCGCGCCTTCGCCCTGCTCATGAAGCGCGGGGCGACCGGGGAGACCTACAACGTTTGCTCCGGCAAGGTCAGGACCATCCGCGACCTGGTGCAGTTCCTGATCCACCTTTCGGGCTGCCCCATCGAGATCCGCATCGACCCGGCCCTCGAGCGCGCCGTGGACATCCCCCTGCTCGCAGGCTCCCCCGAGAAATTCATGACCCTGACGGGCTGGAAGCCCATGATCTCGCTCGAGGACAGCCTTAGGGACCTGTACACGGAGATCAAGACGCGAAGGACCTCGGAGGCGAAACATTGAAAATCAGAGATCAGAAATCGGAAATCGGAAACAACCGCCCCTTTGATGCAGGCTCGCCGCCGATCCGTTCCACGAGACATCGTCGTTCTCGCATCCCGCCCGCCACTTTCCACGCGTTCCTTTTCCTGTTTCTGATTTCCGGTTTCTGATTTCCCACCATGATCTCCCTCCTCCTCTACGACCTCACGGGCATCCAACTCTTCCAGGACCGCCTCTTTCGGGCGGGCGCGGCGTCGCTGTTCGCGGCCGGCCTGGTGTTCCTGCTCATGCCGCGTTTCATCGCCTACCTGCGGCGCATCGACGCCACCGCCGACTTCGACCACGGCAAGGCGCCGCCGCCCCCCATCCTCGGAGGCATGCTGGTGGTGGCCTCCGTCCTGCTGGCGGGCGCCTCCTTCGCGCTCTGGAACGCCTATTCCGTGTCCACCCTGCTGATTCTCCTGGCTTATGCAGCGATCGGCGGGGTTGACGACCTGATGAAGGTCCGCAACAAGAGGCTGGTGGCGCTGGGGAAGCTCTCGCGGGCGGATTATCAGGCCAAGGCCGACGGCATCTCGGCGCGGCTCCGGCTTTTCCTCTACTTCGCCTTCTCGTTGATCGTGGCCGTGTTCGCGTACAAGCTGATTCCCGGCCTGTCGGGTCATCTCACGCTGCCGTTCATCAAGCCCGAGATCTGGATGCCCCACCTGCCCAACTGGGCCTTCATCGCCTTGATCTGCCTCGTGATCGCCTCCACGGCCAACGGCGCCAACTTCACCGACGGCCTCGATTCGCTGGTGAGCATTCCCCTCATCACCACCGCGCTTTTCGCCGGCATCGTGGCGTACATCTCCGGCAACGCCATATTCGCCAAGTACGTGCTGGTGCCTCACCTCCCCGGGGCCGACGAGTTGGCCCCGATCTGCGCCGCGATGATCGGCGCGCTGCTCGCCTATCTCTGGTACAACAGCCCCCCGGCCGAGATATACATGGGAGACGCGGGAGCCATCGGGTTGGGCGGGGCCGTGGGCATGATGTTCGTGCTCCTGCGCATCGAGTTCTTCCTGCCCATCGTGGGCCTCGTGCTGGTCCTGGAGATGGCTTCGGTGGTGCTTCAGATCGGCGGCTTCAAGCTGACCAAGAACATCTCCCCCGACCGGCAAGGGCGGCGGATCTTCCTGCGCGCCCCATTGCACCACCACTACCAGTTCAAGTGGCGCGAGCGTTTCCCCGACGCGCGCGCGCTCAACTCCAAGCTTATCTGGCGCTTCCACCTGGTCTCGATCCTCGCCCTGATGATGGGGCTCCTGGTGTTCTTCAAACTTCGGTGAGGCCGGGGCGGAGGCGCGGTGGGGCGAGCCGAGGCTCGCCCTTACCTATCTTGTCCACTCCATGACATACGCCTCCGCCCTCTCCCTCCTTTCCCGCCACGGCCAATCCCATCTCCTTGCGTTCTGGGACGAGCTGGACGAGACGCAACGGACCTCCTTGCTCTCGGACATCGCCGCCATCGACTTCGACCTCGTGGCGAGGCTCCATCGCGAGCTTGTCGCGCCGTCGCCTTCCTCCGCTCCGAACGATCCGGATGAAAGCGTCGAGCCGCTGCGGGGGAAAAACCCCACCGCATGGGAGCGCGCCGCGTTCCGGGATTCGGGCTTGCAGGCGCTCGCTGCGGGAAAGTGCGCCGCCTTCCTCGTGGCCGGAGGGCAGGGCACGCGCCTCGGGCATGACGGCCCCAAGGGCATGTTCGACATAGGCCTGCCTTCGGGAAAATCGCTCTTCCAACTGCAGGCGGAACGCATCCTTCGACTCGGCGCCTTGTGCGGAAGGCCCGTCCCGTGGTACGTGATGACCAGCCGCGAGAACCACGACGCCACCACCGGGTTCTTTCGGGAACAGGGCCGCTTCGGCCTGGCGCCGGATCAAGTGACGTTCTTCCCGCAGGCCGAGTTTCCCCTCACCGACGCGCAAGGAAAAATCCTGCTGGCCGAAAAAGGCCGCGTCGCCATGGGCCCCAACGGAAACGGAGGTTGCTTTCCCGCCCTCAAGGCCTCCGGCGCCCTTGAAGACATGCGGCGCCGTGGCGTCGAGTGGGTGTTTTTCTACAGCGTCGACAACGCGCTGGTGCGCGTCTGCGATCCCGAATTCCTCGGCTTCGCGATGGGCGCGGGCTTCCCCGCGGCCAGCAAGGCCGTGGCAAAGGCCTCGCCCCAGGAGCCTGTCGGGGTGTTTTGCCTGCGCGACGGGCGCCCCTCGGTGATCGAGTACAGCGAGATGAGCCCGGAAATGTGCGGCGCCCGCGACTCCGGAGGATTGCTGTACGGATCAGCCAACATCGCCGTGCACCTTTTCCGCCGGGAGTTCCTCGAGGAGAACGCCGACGCCGCGCTCCCTTGGCACGCGGCGCACAAGAAGATTCCGCATGTGGGAGCGGACGGAAATCCGGTCACGCCCTCCTCACCCAATGCCTGGAAGTTCGAGCTGTTCATGTTCGACCTGTTCCCGCGGGCCTCCGGCATGGCCGTGCTCGAGGTGGATCGCGCCGCAGAGTTCGCGCCCGTGAAAAACAAAAGCGGCGAGGGCGTCGCCGACACTCCCGCCACCGCGCGCCGAATGATCCTGGACTTGCATCGCCGCTGGGCGCGCGACGCCGGGCTCCCCGAGGATTCGCTCCAAGGCATGGACGTCGAAGTGTCGCCCCTGACCTCGTACGCGGGTGAGGGACTGTCGCCTGAGAAGTTCCATCGCGACGAGGCGCGGAAGCGGGTGTGGGCGTAGGATTCCCCGCGAGGCGATGCTTGTCGGGAGGCGTGAATCGAGGTGATTCGTGGATCGGGTCCGTGATCTTCCACCGCCTGCAGCCCCGGACCCGCGCTCCATGAGACGCCTGCTCGGATGGATCGCGACGACGGCGCTCGAGCTGATCGGCCGCCTGCCTCCCACGGCGGCCCAGGCGCTCGGCACGGCTCTGCTGCCGCTCTACGTTCCATTCCGCTTCGCGACCCGGAAGAAGCTGCGGAGCCTTCGTCCGCCGGTCGCGGCCTTCGCCTATTACCGGATGCGCCTGCGGCTCGCGCTGCTTTCGGTGCATGGCAAGCAGCCGGACGGGAAGGGAATCATGGTGGAGGGGGCGGGATGCTTCGATGCCGCCCTTTCGTCCGGAAAACCCGTATTGCTGCTCGGCTGGCACCAAGGCCCGATCGAACTCTTGCACCGGATTCCGGCCGTTCGACGTGCGGCGCACGGCATCCAGCCGTTCTTCGTGATGACCGCCTCCGCTTTCGCGCCGGCCCTGGCCGCTTGGATGGCGCGCAGGCGGCAAAGCGACGGCGTGGCCGTGATCCGCCCGGGCGAGACCGCCGCGTTGCGCGGATGGACACGGGACAAAGGAATCCTCGCCTTGATGATCGACCAGGCTCCCGGCGAACCGGAAGAATGGCTGTCCCTCCCTGGAGCCTCGGTGAAGATCCCGTGGCCGGGACGGCTCATCGACTGGGCGACCTCGCACGACCCGGAAATCCTCTGCGTCTCGACGCGGCTGGACAAGGGAGTCGTCATGTTCCGCTACGACCCCATTCCAGCGGCCGCATTGAAGGAAACGATCGCACGGATCATGGACGAGGCGCTTCGACGGGCGCCAGAGCAGTACAACTGGTCGTACCCGAAGGTTCGCGTCGAGGGAACGGGGCAAAAGGAGGGTGGAAGAAGATCAATGCGGCAATAGGACAATGAACCGCCCGGCGTTGGGTTGGCCGTGTTCTTTGCATTGTTCTATTGCTGCATTGTTCTGCCGTCGGCCGGCCGTCCGTGAAAAGGCTCCGCCCTACTTCTTCCCCGCCCAATCTCCCAGCACGTCCACCGCCTCGCGGATGTAGGCGTCCTTGGCGAGCTGTTCCTTCCACTCGCGGACTTTTTCCTTCTCGATGGAGTCGTTCGCCACGGCGGGATTGAGCGATCCCAGCGGGCTGGCCACGAGGCCCGTGGCCAGCTTTTGCAACGCTTCGAGCGAATCCGTCTCCGCCCGCGCCCTCTCGCGCTCGGCGAAATAACGATCCAACGAGAGGGGAACATGCTCGTTCTCCCGGCGCGCCTGACGCGCCCGGACGGTCGAATCCAGCCGCCTGAAGTACGCGTTGCGCTCGACGCGCGCGCGGCTCTTCGCCTGCAGGTCGGCGAGCGGCGGCGGCTCCGGCCAGCGCTGTATGCGCAGCGGCCTCGCGGCATCCCACGGAAGCGCGTGCTCTTGCGACTTTTCCCCGACCTCAAGGTAAGTGTACGCATCGGGGATGAGGATGTCCGGGACGACGCCGCGGGATTGGGTGGATCCGCCGTTGACGCGGTAAAACTTCTGAATGGTGAGCTTGAGGGTGCCCAGGGGCTTGAAGGCGGCGTCGGCGGGCGCGGCGAGGTTGTCAAGGTCTATCAAGGTCTGCACCGTTCCCTTGCCGAACGTGGTGTCGGTTCCGATGACCACGGCGCGGCCGTAATCCTGCATGGCGGCCGCGAGGATTTCCGATGCGGATGCGCTGAACGTGTTCACGAGCACCGCCAAGGGCCCCCCGAAGGTCACCGAGGGATCCGTGTCCTCAAGGACGTTCGCGATTCCTTCCCGGTCGCGCACCTGCACCACCGGCCCCCATGGCAGGAACAGCCCGGCCATCTTCACGGCATCGTCCAGGGAGCCGCCGCCGTTTCCCCGGAGGTCGAGCACGATCGCTTCGGCTCCTTGCGCCTTGAGGCGCTCGAGCTCCCGCTTCACGTCGCCCGCGCTGCTCCGCCCCCGCGCCGACTGGAAGTCGTGGTAAAACGAAGGCAGCGAAATGTATCCGACCTTGAGGTTCGTCCCGGGAGCCCCAAGCATGGCCGACTTGGCATAACTCTCCTCCACCACCACCACGTCCCGGATGATGGGAATCACCCGGATGCGGCCGTCGGGCTTGCGCACGGTGAGCCGGACCTCGGTGCCCTTGGGCCCGCGTATGAGCCGCACCGCCTCCTGCACGCTCGCGTCGGCGAGATCCACGGGCTCCTCGGTTCCCTGCCCCACCTTCAGGATGCGATCCTCCGCCTTCAGCTCCTTTTGCCTCCACGCGGCGCTACCGGGAATGATGGCCACCACCCGGATGTATCCGTCGTCCTCCTGGAGGGTCGCGCCGATCCCTTCGAGCTTGCCGCTCATCGCCATGTTGAATTCCTCGCGCCCCTCGGGCTTGAGATAGGCGGTGTGGGGATCGAAGGCGTTGGCGACCGCGGCGAGGTACACCGCGAGGCGGTCGGCACGCTTCTCGCGCTCCATGCGCGAGAAGCTTCGGCCCACGCTGCGCTCCACGAAAGCGCGGGCTTCCTCCACGCCCGCGCTGTCGGGCCGGGCCAACGGCCGGGATTCCACGCTGTCCTCCCGTTCATCCTCCCGATCGGCGCCCTCGAGGCGCGCCAGCACCTGGAGCTTGAGCAAGCGACTCCAATGCTTCCGCCTTTGCGCCGCGTTCACGGGATGCTCGTACTTCCGGGGATCCGGGGCGATGGAGTCGGGAGCGGACAGGTCGAGTTTTCCGCCGATCAGCTCCCCCGTCAGGGCCCGGGCCTCCGCCACGCGCTTGTCGAGCAGGTCGTTGGCCGCATGCACGAAGGCGAAGTCGCCGACCCGGAGCATGTCGTCGAGGCGATAGCGGAAGCGCGCCAGGGAATCCAGGTCGGAGCGCAGCAGGAAACGCTTCTGGGGATCGAGCCGCTTGAGGTAAAGCTCGAACACGCGGGCCGAAAGCGAATCGTCGAGGGGAGGCGGCGCATAATGCCAGGCATACAGGCTGCGCGCCTGCAGCCGCGAAACCGTGGCTTCGCGGTCGCGCGCGGGCGCGCCCGGCTGCGCCGAGGCGACGACGAAGGCCGCGAGAAGATACGGGAGGGCTGAAAGTGCGCGCATCACGCGGTTCCGTCAGAAAGTCAGGTTCAAGGCGTCGAGGCGCCAGGCGACGCCCTCTCCGCCGGGGGCGAAGCCGAGGCGCGGGGCATGCAACACCGGGCCCCGGCGCGAAAGGGAGGCGGGCTCGCCGGACTCGGTGATGCTACGGCGCTTGCGGTCGTTGAACCAACGCGACACGTGGTAGCCGCCTACGGCGCCGATCGGGGGCAATGCGACAAGGGGGATGAAGGCCAGCATCCCTTTGTCCTCCTGCACGCCGGCGGCGTCCGCCAGCATCACGGCGGCAGCCGTCGTCAAGGCTCCCCCGGCCACGGTCAGCCACACGCTGCCCGGTTCTTCGTCGGCCTCGCCGACGAAGAAGGCCGTGAGCGAGCCACCGAGCAGGAGCCCCGAGCCGCCTCCCCAGAAGGGGCCGCGCTTGTGGCGGTAGCGGATGCCCGTGAAGCTCAGGTAGCCCTTGTGGGAGTCGGAGCCGAAGATCGCGCCTTCGAAGGCGTTGCCGATGTAGAAGCCGATCGCGCCCGCGAGCGATCCGGCAAGGACGCCGTAACCGTACTGGCGCAACATGAGCGGGCGATCGTAGAAGACCGGATTCTCCGGGGCGCGCCAAGCGATGGGTTCGCCGACTCCCAAGGCATCCGCCCGGGAAAGGAAGCGGGACGATTCTTCCGCCCCGGAGGACAAAGGCGTGGCTTTGGAGCCGGGCAGGGTGACCGAGGATGAAAAGGCCGGAGAGGCCGCAGCGCCTGCCATGCAAAAAACCAAGGCCAATGCTGAAATCCGGGCCGGCATCGACGCCAGCCGCTCGCCATGCTTCATTGTCTCGCCCACGAATCCTCGCTTGTTTGCGCCCACCGGGAATTCCAGAAAAATAGCTCTTTGAAGGGGGCAAACTCCCAAAAATGAGCGACGGGAACCACTTCCCGCCCTCGGCCAGCGAATCCCGATGCGAGATTCAGCGGATGATGAAGCGCAGGCGCACCACGCCGCGCACGGATGCGGGCGGAACCGCCTGTCGCGGACCGCCTTCCGCCGCGCGCCAGGTCCAGAGCCTCTCGCCGCGAAGCGAGTACATCTCGACGCCGCGCGCGCCTTCCGGCAGCGAAACCACCGCACCCGTCCCCGCGACGAAGAGCTGGTCGCGAAGAAGCCCCCCCGCTTTCCTGGTCGGCGTGGATAGAACGGGCACCTGGGTTCCGGTGTACGCGTAGCGGGTAAGAGTTCCGTTATTGGAATTTGTGGAATAGCTGCTTCCCACCCAATTCAGGAAATACAAGGCGCCGTCGGGGCCGATCTTGATGTCGATGGGGCCGTTCACGACGGAATCACGCGTGCCGGTGGTGTTGCGGAACGCCCGAATCGGACCGATCCCGCCCATGGAATCCAAGGGGGCTACGAACAGGAGGTTTCGCTGCCACTCCACGAGGAAGATATGGTTGTGGAACTGGATGGGGAGCCGGCCCGAGGGGGCCCCCGGGCCGCCGTCGTAATGATACACCGGCCCCAGCATGCCGGCATTGCCGCCGCTTGTATTGACGCGGAACACCGGAAAGTTGTCTCCCGTGGCGTTCGACGTGGCGTACGGGTACCACGCCTGATGGACGCGCATTGGGGGCAAATTGACGATGCCCGTGTTGTTCTTCGAGGTGTTGCGCAACGCGGTGGGGTCGTACATGGGGCCACCCGATCCGCTTCCGGAATAATTGTACTGGGTGTAGCAGAAATACGATGTCGTCACCGCTCCGGGCTTCGGGATCGTTGAGGGGTTGCCCCGGCAATAGGGCCACCCGTAATTGCCCGGCCCCTTCGCCATTCCCACGACCTCGTAACCGCGGGGACCCTGCGCGGTGTTGTCGGCCGAGGCATTGGGCCCGGGCTCGGCCCAATACACGAAGCCCGAGGCAGGATTCACCGTCATGCGGAACGGATGGCGCAGACCCATCACGAAAATCTCGGGCCGAACCTTGGCCAAATCGTCCTCTCCGGCATTCCAGTTGGGGTTGAATGCCGGGTGACTGATCGAGTCCTTGAGATTTCCGGCCGGAATCGAATAGGAGCCATCGGCTTCGGGACGGATGCGGAGGATTTTCCCGCGCAGGTCGTTCGTGTTTGCGGCGCTGCGCTGGGCGTCATAGAGTGGACGGGCCGTGTCTCGCGGAGCATACCCCGCCCCGGTCCCGTTGAAAATGTTCTGCGTGTTGTCGGCGAGGGCGATGAAGAGGTTGCCGTCGGGACCGAAGGCCAGCATCCCCGTATTGTGTTCGGCGCTGCCCGTGTTGATCGTGGAGGGGATGCGCAACAGATTGATCCTCGATCCGATGTTCAACGCGCCGCTCGTGGCATCGGAGAGATAACGCGCGACCACGAGCCCGGTGTCGGCACTGGTTCGTTCGGCAAAGAGGACATACACGAACCGATTGGTCGCGAAGTTCGGATCGAGCACGAGGCTGTGGAGGCCGGCCTCCCTTTCCTTAACGGTCGGAAGCATGGCCGCCGTTGACGTATCCCCCGTCGCGGGATTGAGCAGAAGGATTTTCCCGTTCATTTGGAGAACGTAGACCCGACCGTCGGGGAGGAAGGTGAAGCTCGAGGGGTTCGAGAGGTTGCGCACCAGCACGCTGGTCGCGTACTGGCTTGCCGGAGGATCCTGCGCGAGCGCGAGGGACCCGAAAGCTC
>CBFGVC010000020.1:0-19476 GCA_965652255.1 uncultured Fibrobacteria bacterium
AAACCACCGCACCCGTCCCCGCGACGAAGAGCTGGTCGCGAAGAAGCCCCCCCGCCCTCTTCGCCGGAGCCGCAAGAACCGGGACTTGTTCCCCGGTGTAGGCAAGACGCGTGAGGGTGCCGCCGCCCTGGTTGGTCGGATAGTTGTAACCCGAAGCGCCGCTGTTGGCCCAGTTCAGGAAATAAAGCGCGCCGTCGGGACCGATCTTCATGTCCATCGCCCCGTTGAGCACGCTGTCGCGTCCGCTGCGGAAGGTGCGCAGGTCCTGGAGACTGCCTGCGGCGTCCACCCGGGCGACGAGAAGATGATCGCGCACCCATTCGAGGATGAAGACATGGCGATGGAAGGCGGCCGGAAGCCGCGAGGGGCCGTATACCGAGTTGTGATTGTAGACCGGACCGATGATCGCTGTGTTGCAATTGCTGCTGCAGGAACCGAAGATCGGGAAGGCCGTGTTCGTCGAGTTGTAGGGATACCAGATCGATGCGGGACGCATGGGGGGAAGGTTGACGATTCCCGTGTTGTTCGGGGAGGTGTTGCGCAGGGAGTCGGGATGGTACATGGGTCCCGCGGTCCCCGAGCCGGAGTAGTTGTACTGCGTGTAGCAGAACGGACCGGTGACACTGCCGGGCTTCTGGATCATCCAGGGGTTGGCGCGGCAATACGGCCAGCCGTAGTTGCCGGGTCCCTTGGCCATGCTCACCACCTCATAGCCGCGCGGCCCTTGCGAGGCGTTGTCCGACGTGGCGTTGGGGCCGGGCTCGGCCCAGAACACCCATCCGGTGGCCTGATCGACCGAAAGGCGGAAAGGATGGCGCAACCCCATGACGAAGATCTCGGGCCGGACCTTGGCAAGGTCGTCCTCGGCCCCGTTCCACCGGGGATTGAAGCCGGGGAGGTTGATGGAGTCCCTCAGGTTGCCCGCCGGGATCGAATAGGTGCCGTTGGCTTCGGGCCGGATGCGCAGGATTTTTCCACGCAGGTCGTTGGTATTGGCGGCGCTGCGCTGCGCATCGTAGAGCAAACGCGCCGGATCTCGCGGGGCATATCCCGCACCGGTTCCGTTGAAGATGTTCTGCGTGTTGTCGGCGAGGGCGATGAAGAGGTTGCCGTCGGGGCCGAAGGCCAGCGACCCGGTATTATGCTCCGCCGAGTTCGAGTTGATGGTAAAGGGCACTTTCAGCAAGGTCGCCCGCGTGCCCGTCTGCAGCGCGCCCGTGGCGGAGTCGACCGTGTAACGCGCCACGGCGATGGCGGTATCTCCCGCCGAGCGCTCCGAAAGCAGCACATAAACCCATTTGTTGGCCGTAAAGTTCGGGTCGAGAACGAGACTGTGCAGTCCGTCCTCGCGCACGTTGGCCGCGGCCAGGGTCGTGACGGTGGGAGCTTGTCCCGTGGCGGGATCGTACAGGAGGATCGCCCCGTTCTTGCGGGTGATGTAAACGCGTCCATCGGGCATGAAGGCCATGCTGGTGGGGTTCGAGAGGTTGCGCACCAGCACGCTGGCCGCGTACTGGCTTGCCGGAGGATCCTGCGCGAGCGCGAGGGAACCGAAAGCTCCCGCCATCAACGCAGCGGAGCCGATAATCTTGCGGACTGGCATAAAAGCCTCCAGTGAACGTCGGAAATATACCGCCCGGCCGACCTTGCCGCCGGGGATTTTGGGGGAGGCCTTCGCCGGCATGGGCATCGTTCGGGAAAACCCGGGGCGGGAGACCCCTGCCGACAGAGACCAGCCCGCCGCACGTTCCCCGCCGTTGCTCCATCGCCGCATTGTTCTATTGCCCATTTCCCCCCATCCCGCTACCTACCTTTTCCCTCCCATGCCCCGCTACCCCATCGCGCGCCTACGCCCGGAACGCCGCAAAAGCGTGCTTGCCGGCCACCCGTGGATATTTTCCGGGGCCCTGGCCGCTCGTCCCGAAGTGGCCGACGGCGCGCTCGTGACCCTTGCCTGCGGCGACGAGGTGCTGGGAACCGGGTACTACAACTCCCGCACCGACATCGCGGTGCGGCTCCTGTCGCGTCGCGATGAGGTCGTCGACGCGGGATTCTTCGCCCGCCGCTTCGCAAGGCTCCGCGACGAGCGCGCCGCGTTCCTCGGACCGGACACGACGGGCTGGCGCGCGGTGTTCGCCGAGGCCGACGGCTGCCCGGGACTCGTCGTGGACCATTACGCCGGCAATCTCGTCGCGCAATTCCATACGGCGGGCATGGACGCGCTGCGGAACCCGGTCGTAGAGGCGCTGGTGGACGTCCACAAGCCGAAGGCGGTGATCGAGCGCAGCGACCTCGCCGTGCGCAAGCAGGAAGGGCTCCCCGACCAGCCCGTGGGGGTGCTGCATGGCGACAGCAACGGCGAAGTGTCCTTCCGGGAGCACGGGCACGTCTTCTTCGCCGACATGCTCAAGGGCCAAAAGACCGGGTTTTTCCTCGACCAACGCGATAACAGGCTTTCGGTGAAGGGCTGGGCGCGCGGCCGTTCGGTCCTCAACGTTTTCAGCTACACCGGGGGCTTCTCCGTCTACGCCGCGGCGGGAGGCGCGCGCCGGGTCGCCAGCCTCGACGCCTCGGCGTCCGCGATGGCTTTGTGCAGGCGCAACCTCGCGGCAAACGGCTTCCATCTCCCGGACACCGATTTCATCACCGAGGACGCATTCGACTTCCTCGCGAGACTGCGCCCGGGCGAGTTCGACTGCATCATCGTCGACCCTCCCTCGCTGGCGAAGAATCGTGCCCATCTCAAGAGCGCCATCAAGGCCTATACCGCCCTCAACACCCGGGCCCTGAAGGCCCTTCCCGAAGGCGGCCTGCTGATCAGCGCCTCCTGCACGGCTCATGTCGACCCCCTGACCTTTCACAAGATCCTGCACGAGAGCGGAGTGCGCGCCGGCTGCGCATTGAAACTGCTCGAATGGAGGGGGCAGCCCGCCGACCACCCCTACCTGTTCTCGTTCCCCGAGGGCGCCTACCTGAAGTTCGTCGTAGCCGGTAAATCAGGGGACGCCCCCCCGGGACACGGGGTTTCCGGGATGTTTCCGTAACACGATTCCCCGCCCCCGGGCCGCACCCCTCCATCGGCGGGCGACCGCCACAGGGGAGTCGTCAGCGCTAATTTCGATAAAATCCCCCCCCTCGACGGCCTTCCCGTCCCTTCGGGCGATGTTGTACGTATTTGTAAAATCGACAACATATTGCACCGGCTTTCGTTACTATTTGGTCTGGGAAGTCCGTAATCCGATAACGAGTCCCGAGTCCGTAATATTTGGAAGTTCACGACAGGAGCATCAAATGACGTTGCAAAACATCCGCCGCTTTCTCAAAAGCGTTTCCCCGGCCATGCTCGCGGTGCCTGCGGTGCTCGCGCTGGCTTCCTGCCTTCATGACGACGGCTCCACCGGCCCGGCCAAAGGCCTGGCCTTGGAAACCCCGGCGAACCCGGATGCGCGCATGAACTTCCTGACGCAGGATCTCGGCATCAAGTCGGAGAACATAAGCATCTACGTGGACTCCGTGACCCGGGACACCTCCTACGTCATCTCCCCGACGATTTCCGAGGCCGACGCCGCGAAAGCCAAAGCCCGCAAGCTCTCCCTCCGGAGCGGGGCGCTCGCCCTGAAGTTGTCGACGGTGGACACGCTCATGAGCCGGAGCAAGGGCGCGAAAAAGCACGAAGGCATCGACATCTCCTACCTGAAAAATTCCGCCTCGGGAGCCGATTTCGGCCGCTCCGTCGCCGCCGAGGCTTCCGGGAAGGCCCTGGGCAAGCAGGCGCACACCCGTTGGATTCATTGGACCTCGCTCCTCGACGTGAAGGCGTTGACCGAGGTGAGGCAGGTCCGGGTCTTCCTCAAGAACGAGGGCGGAGATCGGCTGGGTCCGAACTGGCAAACGGGTTTCCGCAACGCCATCGCCAACTGGACATCGCAATCCAAGGGGACGGCCATATCGTTCATCGAGACAAGCAACATCAACAATGCCGACGTCGTCGTGCGCGCCGCCCTCGGGCTCGGCACGAAAAGCTATATGCTCTGGATCAACAGCGGACCCCTTGTGGGACGCATCCCGCAGTACGGGGGTGAAGGCTCCTCCAGCGTAGACATCGTGGTCAATGCCGGCTATGAGCATATCGGTCCGGAGGGCGTTCCCATTCAGGAAAAAACCCGCATCGGCATGGCCGCCCTGGTGAACATTTTCAACATCGGCTGGATCGACACCGAGGGCTGGTACTGGAATTACGGCGATTACACCTACATCCCCGGCACCGTGCAGCAGGATGGGAACGCCTGGACGCCGGGAAGTTCCATCCTGACGAACGCGACTTCGCAAGTTTCGACCCCGGTCATGACCGCTGGGGATCAGCACCTCTTCCGCACCTTGTACCCCATTCACGGAGTCACGGGCAAGCACTCGAACTACAGCATGCTGGCCATGGTGGGCAAGGAGAGCTATAACATCCTGCGCACTTACATGAGGGACTATCAGATCGAGGGCGACACCGTCGTCTACACCACCCTGGATGGAAGGATATTCCGCCGTATCGGGTTCGGCGGCGAGACCCAGATCTGGCCCGCGAGCGGAAGCAGCGGGGACGCGCTGCACTTCGTGCACAACAAGGGCTATTACTTCGTGATCACGACCGCAGGCCGCGCGTACACCCGCACTCCCACGGGCAGCTGGGTCATGCAATACAGCAGCGGGATGAGCTTCACGGCCAACAAGCCCCGCCTCGACGGCGAGAAGGCCTACCTCATGCGCTACGATCCCTGGACGGGCGTTCCCACGATATACCTCAAGTACCTCGTCTCCAACCCCGGCACGTGGTACACGGAATGGATCGGCGCGGCGGCCTACAGCATTTCCGACTACCAGGTGCGCAACGGTATCCTGGCCGTGGCCGACAACGGCAACCTTTGGGCGAAGCAGGACGGGGTCTACAACTGGGTGCAACTCCACGCGAACTGGTACAACGGGCACGCCCAGCGAATCATCATGTCCGACAACCTGATCGCCTACTACCGGGTTCCTTGGGGCTCCGGCGTGGGTTATGCCTCGGTCGTGATCGGCGGCCTGTTTGGTCCCATCCATCATATCCCCGATCCCATGTACGGCAGCGAGGACATGGATGCATGCGGCGACAAGTTCGCCTTCATCCAGGAGGGCGCCTACCTTCGCGTGAACGACTACGGGACGTGGACGGTCCACGAGCACTACCTCCTGCCCGGACATACCACCAACACCGCCCAGGTCCGCCTGAGCGGCGGCACCTGCGAGTACGTGACCATAATCCGGACCGACAACAGCCTGTGGGCGAAGTACGGGGTCAGCTTGGCCACCACCTATTTCCCCTACTGGTGGGGCGTGGAATCCCTTTGGCAACGTCCCTGACGGGCCGATAAGTCGAACAAGGCAAAAGGGAAGGCAGCGCCTTCCCTTTTGCTTTTTCCCTCTCCATGAATCCTTGACCCCGCGGCGGGAAGCGCCTCAAGGCGGACCAGCCGGAAACGGGGGAAGGCCCTCCCGGGCAACGTAACCCCCACCCTCAAGGCGATAGCACCGCGTGTCGGCGCCGTTGGTCAGGAGCACATGTTCAGCGCGGATTTTTCCGGCGTAGCGCCGCGCCTGATCGGCCGTCGCCTCGCCCAATGCGATGGCCGGGGCCTTGCATTCGGCCAAGAGCCAGGGCCTCAGGCCTCCCGACGCTTCCGGTGAAGGACGCCAAACGACGACGTCGGCGCGATCGCGACGGGAGGGGTCGAGGGAAGCCAACGGAAATTCGACGGCGAGAAGCCGCGCGGGGACGCCCGCCTCGCGGACGAGCCAGTCCACGAGGCCGCGCCGAACGCGCTCCTCGGGAAGGTCCGCCGCATCGCGCCCGCGAAAGGGGTCATGGAGGCTTTTCCTGGGCACGTGGGGCTCGGCGGAAGATTCGGAGTCCCTGCCGCCCTCAGAACTTCCAAAGGAAGCGGGTCTCGGCGCGGCGCCACATCCAGGCGATGGGAACCATCAGCACGATGTCGCGCAGCAGCGCGTACCACGACTCGCCGGAATCGGTCGCTCCCTTGATGTCGAAGCACCCGCAGGCGATGCCGAGGTCGCGGGCGAGCGCCTGCGCGAGCGCGGCGATGAACATCAGCATCATGAGGCCGAGCAGCGCGGCGGCCTCCTTTTCCCACGGCGAGAACAACAGCGCGAGGCCGGTGACGATCTCCAGGGCCGGGAGCCAAACGGAGAACGCGTTGACCGAAAAGGCCGGCAACATCTGGTATTGCGCGACCATCATGGCGAATCCTTCGGGGTCGGTGAACTTGGGCCATGCCGCCACGAGGAACATGGCCCCGAAAAGCACGCGCCACCAGGACATCGTCCAGCGGCGCCGCGCCCCTGCGCGGCCGCGGAAGGCCATGAGGCCGGCGGCGAGCAGAAGCAGGGCGAAGCCCACCCGGACCGTATGCTTTCGAAGCTGGTCCCAGCCATGCGCGACGCCGGAAGCCGCTCCCTCGACGGCGGACAAGGTCGGCCAGTCGGCCGGCTTGGGAAGCACCTCGGGGCTGCCGACCCAAGGAACGCCATCGGGGTTGACGAGGTTGTTGACGGCCCCCAGGATGATGCTGGCGGCGAACAAGGAGGCGAGAAGTTTCCAGCGCATGGCACGGAAGATACATGATTCCGGGCGCGAGGCTTGTGGGGTGGGGGGTGGGGGTTGGGGTGGGGATCCTTCGAGGTCTGTTCTTTGGATGGTGATTCGGCCGACAAGCGGCCTCATGCCTGCGGCTGCGGGATTCTTCGAGGTCGGTTCTTCGGATGGCTCGGGATTCTTCGGGGTCGACTCTTCGGAGGGGAGCAGTGCGCATGATCGGGGGGAGTTCCGGACTCCCCCAACGCGCGAAAGGACAAATCCCGAAAAATCCCGAGCCGCAAGTGGAGTGCCATCGAAAAGCGGAATGCCGCCGAAGATTCCCGAACCAACGAAGAAGGGCCGAGGAACTAGTTTTCCCCCCATGCCCATTCTCGAAAAACTCCGCCAGGGGCCGACGCTTTCGTACGAATTTTTCCCTCCGAAGAATCCCGCGGGATGGGGATCCCTCTACGCGACGCTTGCGGAGACCGCGAAGCAGGTCCCCGACTTCGTCTCCGTGACCTACGGCGCCGGCGGCTCGACGCGCACCAAGACGGTCGACCTCGTGGGCCGGATCCAGAGCGAACTGGGCATCGAGGCCATGGCGCACCTCACCTGCGTGGGGCACTCTCGCGATGAGCTGCGCGCCATCCTGGAGCAGTTGTGGGACGCGGGCATCCGGCATGTGCTCGCGCTGCGGGGCGATCCGCCCAAGGGCGACGTCGCGTTCAGGCCCCACCCCGAAGGCTTCGCGCACGCCAGCGACCTCATCGCATTCGTCAAGCAGCATTTCAACTTCACCCTGGGCTGCGCCTTCTACCCGGAAAAGCACGTGGAAGCCTCCTCCCTCAACGCCGACCTGCGCGCGCTCAAGCTCAAGCAGGACAACGGGGCCGATTTCGCCGTCAGCCAGCTTTTCTTCGACAACGCCAACTTCTTCCGCTTTCGCGAGAAGGCCGTGGCGATGGGGATCACCTTGCCGCTTGTGGCGGGCATCATGCCGGTGCTCGACCTCAAGCAGCTTCCCCGCTTCGAGGAGCTCTCGGGCTGCGTGATTCCCGCCGATCTCACGCCCTTCCTCGGCGATGAAAGGAACGGAAGCGAGGTCGCCTCGCGCGGCGTGGAATACGCCGTGCGCCAGTGCGACGAGTTGTTGCGCGGCGGCGTGGCGGGCCTGCATCTCTACTGCCTGAACAAGCATGCCTCCGTGGTCGCGATCACGGAGAGGCTGCGCGCCCTCGGCCATTTCGCGCCGGCGCCCGCCGCCGCGACGGCACGATAGCCCGCGCGCCATGCCCTACCGCTTTCCGGCGCGCTGGGACGGGCTGGAACCCAGCCCTAACCCCTTGTCGCAAGCCGTCGCGCGGCGGCGCGCGACGGGCCGACCGCTTCTCGACCTGACCGTCTCGAACCCGACCAAGGCCGGAGTCGCGCTGCCGGACGACTGGACGGCCCTTCTGGCGGATCCCGTCGGGCGCGTGTACGCGCCCGATCCGAAGGGTTCGCCCTCGGCGCGCGAGGCGATCGCGCGGTACTACGCGGAACGACCCGGCGAGGCCCCCGTCGACCCCGACGACCTCTTCCTCACGGCGGGAACCTCGGAGGGTTACTCGCACCTTTTCCGCCTTTTGTGCGAAGCCGGCGACGAAATCCTCGTGCCTCGCCCGTCCTATCCGCTGCTCGAAACCTTGGCGGCGATTTCGGACCTGACGATCTCCTCGTATCCGCTGGCGCCGCGCCGCGACGAAGCCTTCACCGCATGGATTCCCGACCGGGAGGCCTTGACCGCGCAGGTAACCCCCCGCACCCGCGTGTTGTGCGTCGTGCAGCCCGACAACCCGACGGGCGCCGTGCTTTCGTCCGACGACGTCTCGTGGCTTTTGGAGTTCGCCGCCCGTCACGGGCTCGCGCTGATCGTGGACGAGGTCTTCGCCGATTACCGGCATGACGGCGCATCGACTCCCCGGCTGCGGCAAGGAATGCGAACCGATGGCCCGCTCGTCTTCACCCTGAACGGCCTGTCGAAGCTCACGGGCCTTCCGCAGCTGAAGGTGGCCTGGGTTCACGTCGAAGGCAACCCTGCGGACAAGGCGAGGGCGAAGGACGCCCTCGAGTGGATTTGCGACGCGCACCTTTCGGTAAGCACGGCGGCTCAGCTGGCCGCGCCGGAGCTTTTGCGGCGCAGCGGAGAATTCCAGCACCCCATCCGGGTCCGCTTGGCGGAGAACCTTGGGATCCTGCGGGAGATTGCCGACGGATATCCGGCGCTGCACCCGCTGTGGCCTCAGGGCGGATGGTGCGTGCCGATCCGTGACGCCGGGATCGGGGACGACGAGGCCTTCGCCATCCGGCTGGTCGAGGAATCCGGCGTGCTCGTTCAACCGGGTTACTTCTACGACTTCGACGACGAGGAAACGATCGTGGCGAGCCTGCTCGCGCCTCCGGAGGATTTCCGGGAAGGAATCCTCCGGATCGCGAAGGCCGCGAATTCAGCAAAGCCGGCGAAGCCGGCCCGCTAGAATTCGAGCCCGAATCCGAGCCCCCACTGGGTGTAGTAACCGCTCTCCCCGGGATTGTGCAGCAAGCCGATCTCGGGGAACACGGTGAACTTCCCGGGAAGCAGCCGGACGCCCAGGCCGGCGTTGTACGCGGCCAGGTTATCCGCATCCGGGTCGAAGAAGATCAGGTACTTCGCCGAGACGTTCACGTCGAGGTTCGGGTGCAGAGGGAGCGTCGCGAGGACGGTGGGATGCGCCTGGAAGGACTCGCCCTCCTCCACGCCGCTTCCGAAGAAAAACCCGACCGGAAGCGCCACCGCGAGGATGTCGGGAACTATGGAGACCTTGACCCCCAGGTCCAGGTAGTTGTGGGATTCGTCGGCCTGGCTCCAGTCGAGATGCTCGTATCGCACCGTGAGGTTGACGCGCTCCGAAACCCCGTGCGCGACCTGGGCGCCGAAGTTGTCGGAGGACTTCCAGGACTCATCGCCCGTCTTGAAGGTAAGGAAGGAGGCCGACGGCGTGACGGATGTCTTGCCGGCCGGCAGCATGCGGGCGCCTTGGAAGGCGGAGAAGACATAGCAGCCGGAAAGCAAATGGCCCGCGATCATCGCGGGGACGAGCCAGAGCAACCGATTCATGAAAAACCTCCGTGGCGGGGAAAATCCCTTCCGAAAAATGCGCGCACCCTGCGCGCGGCGCGTTAACCCGGGTTAACGAACCCGCGAAATTCCGGAAGACGATGAAATTGGGGTTTTCTTCGCCGTCACGGGATCGTTCGGGACCCCTTCGCCGTCACCCTACCGGACGAGCGGCACCGGGCTCCTCCCCGCCCCGCTCTCCGGGACCGCGCGGCCGTCGGGGCGATAGGCCGGGCCGGGGGCGCGGAGGGGAGGGCGAAACTCCCGTGCCGGGCCGGAGAGGGCCACGGGATAGCCGGGGAACAGTTCGCGAATGTCCAAGGGGACCGTCGGAAACTCCGGGGACCAGAAAAAGCGCCCGTCGAACGTGGTCGCGCGCGGACAATTCCCGCAAAAGCTTTCCCACATGGAGATCTTGAGGTCCGGCATGCTATCGAGCTTATTCGAATAATTCAGGAACTTGCCGAACTTCAAGAATTCGAGGTTCACATCGCAGGAGGTACCGTTCGGGTGCCCCCTGAACCAGAAAGCCTTCGAGGGCAAGGTTCCCTTGAGAACGGTATCGACCTGCATGCGGCCGTAAAATCCGGGGGCTCCAGGATATTGCAATTGTCCTTTCAGCACGAAGTCCGGCGTGAATCCCGGAATCGCGGTGTCTTGACTCCCGAAGTTTTTCATGATGATGGAATCGATGGAAGCGATGAAAACCAATTCATTCGCCGCGATCAACCCTTGGATGTGGTTTCTGAAGCCATCAACGGTAAAAGTTCCAACCGGGGTGGGCGTGCCGGGATTCGTCGGATGGAGGAGCCATCCCGGATAACTGTTGACTTCATAAACGCCGGGCGCGACGAGTTGCCCTTGGAGGTTATAAGATGTCCCCGAGCAAGCTAGCGCCACGCCCGTCCCCAGCACCCATATGGCCGCGATACGTCCCAGCATGTCCTCAATGTAGGGATGAGTGGCTTCCGAAACAATCGAAATCTTCTTGAGTCGCAACTACCCGAACAAATCCGTTTGAAAATCGGGAATGGCGGGGGTTTTCTTCGCCGTAACAGGACTGTCCGGCTTTCTTCGCGGCATTCGCATGTTCCCCGGCGCGGGCTTGTCGAGGCCGTTCTTGCGAACGTGCAGGCGGAACAGGTTCGAGATCACCTCCGCCATCTTCCCCGAGCCGCGCATGCGGTCGCCGAAGCCCGTGTGCTTCAGCTCGCCGCCGTGCGTCTCGCGCATGTGGTGCTCCACCTTGCCCGCCCGTTCGGGAAAATCGCGCCTGAGCCGCGAGAGGAACACCGGTTCGACCGCGCCAGGAAGCCGCAACAGCGTGTAGAATGCGAAGGAAACCCCCATCTCCCCCGCCCTTTTCAAAAGCTTCGGAATGTCCGAATCGTTCCAGCCGGGAATGACCGGGCTCACCGAGATGCCCGTGCGAACGCCCGCCGCCGCAAGCTTCTCCAACGCCCGGAAGCGCGCCTCGGGCGGCGGCGCGAAGGGCTCCATGCCCCGGGCGTCCTCCGGATTCCAGAAGGGGATCGACACGCACACCGTCGCGCCGGCCTCGCGCGAAAGGGCCGAGAGCACGTCGAGGTCGCGCGTGACGAGCAGCGACTTCGTGATCAGCCCCACCGGCGTCCGGTGGCGCAGGCACGCCTCCAGGCAGCGGCGCGTGATCCGGAGAGCGCTCTCTGCGGGCTGATAGCAGTCGGTCACGCCCGAGAAGGCGATCGCGTCGCCCTGCCAGGACGGCTTCGAAAGCTCCTTGTCCAAAAGCTCGGGCGCATTGACCTTGGCCACGATTTGCGTATCGAAGTCCGTGCCCGCGCTCCATCCGAGATACTCGTGGTAAGGCCGGGCGTAGCAATAGGAGCAGGCGTGCGCGCAGCCGCGATAGGGGTTCACCGACCAGCGAAAGGGAATGTCGGGACTGTCGTTGCGGGCGAGGATGCTCTTGGCGGTTTCCTTGTAGACCCGCATCGCCTGCGGACGCTCCACGCCCTCCTCGTACTCGACCTCGACGGATTCGAAGCGGACCTTCGGCCCTTCGGCCTGGCGGGAGTGGAAACCGGGCATGGGAGAAGGATATTCCCCGCCGGGTGTAATCGGCTAGTGCACAAGGCAGGATTACAACACAGCATCACAACATCACAACAACATTTTCCCGAAGACCCGAATTCTTTGTTCCGCTGCGGTATTGTTGTGCTGCTGTGATGCTGTGATGTATTCTACGCCTTCCCGGGAAACTTCTGATACAAGTAGTCCAGATCGCAAGCGTCCCCCGGCATCCAGTGCTTGTCCTTGTCCCACCACTTCACGTTGCAACCGATGGCATCGGTCTCGGGCAGGCGGACGGGGCGCCCGGCGAGCAGGTCTTCGACGGCATCGCGCAGCTCGTTCGTCTCAGCCTTCGACGCGTCGCGCGGCGAGTTGTCCATGCGTCCCGAGTAAACGAGCCTGTCGTCCTTGCCGAACAGGAAATAGTGGGGCGTGCGCTGCGCGCCATAGGCCCGGGCGGTGAATTGCTCGGCGTCGTCGAGCGACAGCCACTTGAAGCCCATTTCCTTCATTCGCTCCAGCACGTGCGGAAAGGCGTCGGTTGGGTGATCCTTCGTCTCGTTCGAATGGATCGCGACCATCGAGATTCCCTCGGCCGTGACCTCGTCGAAAAGCTCCTTCATCCGCGCCTCGCTGCCGACGACGTACGGGCAGTGGTTGCAAGTGAAGAAGATCAGCGTGCCGTTCGCCCCGCGAACGGTGGCGAAGTCATGCGTCTTGCCGTCGCTGCCGGGGAGGGAGAAATCGGGCGCCTTGGCGCCGGTGGGGAGGGTGAACATGGGGACTCCGGGAATTGCGGGCGAAGAGAAGGGAGAAGAGTGAAGGGTGAAGGGTGAAAGGGGGAGGAGGGCCGCGTGTCACTTTGCGGAAGGGGTAATCACCGCCGTCCCGGAAGAAATAGGGAACTCAGAGGGAAAAAGCAAACGGAAGCGCCCTGTTCCTTTCCACTTTGTGTTATTTCACCCTTCTCTCTTCACCCTTCACTCTTCTACCTGACTCCCACGATTCCCCTCACCTTCTCCAAAAACGGCACGGCCACCGCCCTCGCCTTCTCCTTTCCCTTCGCCAGCACGGCGTCGAGGTGGGCGGGATCGGCCAGGAGGCGGTTGTACTCGGCGCGCGGAGCCTTGAGCTTTTCGTTCAGGGTCTCGAAGAACATTTTCTTCGCCTGCCCCCAGCCCATGCCGCCCGCGGCATAAACCTCGCGCACGGCCTTCTCCCCCGCCTCGTCCAGGAGCAGGCGGTGCATGGCGAAGACATGGCTCTCGTCGGGGTTCTTCGGCTCCTCGGGGGTCTGCGAGTTGGTGACGATCTGGTTGATCCGCTTGAGCAGCGGCTTCTCGTCGAGGAAAAGCGGAATCGTGTTGTCGTAGCTCTTGCTCATCTTGCGGCCGTCGAGGCCGGTGATGGTCTTGACGGCGTCGGAGATCCGCGGCTCGGGAAGGCGGAACACCTCCTCCCCGTAATTGGAATTGAAACGCTGCGCGATGTCGCGCGCGAACTCGACGTGCTGTTTCTGGTCGGCGCCCACGGGCACCACGTCGGCGTTGAACATCAGGATGTCCGCGGACATGAGCACGGGATAGCCGAACAGCCCCATGTTCACGTCGCCGTCGGGATCCTTGCCCGCCGCCTCGGCGCGGGCCACGGCGTCCTTGTAGGCATGCGCCCGGTTCATGAATCCCTTCGGCGTGAAGCACGACAGGATCCACGACAGCTCGAAGATCTCGGGCACGTCGGATTGGCGGTAGAACACCGACCGCTCGGGATCGAGGCCGAAGGCAAGGTAGGCGGCTGCGATTGACCGGGTGTGCCGCCGCAGGTCTTCGCCCGCATGCACCGTGGTCAGGGCATGGTAATCGGCGATGAAGTAGAAGGTCTCGAAGTCGCGCGCGAGAGCCAAGGCGGGCTCGATGGCGCCCAGCAGGTTGCCCAGGTGCGGCTCGCCGGTGGGCTTGACGCCCGTGAGCGCGCGTTTGCCGGAGGATTCTTGAGTCGGATTCATTTCACTAAAGTAAATCAACGGGGGAAGGTCTTTGAAATCCTCCCTTCGTCGAGGGTGGACTGTGGAGGAATATCACGGCGGGCTGGGGCCCGCCACCACGATTCAGCAACGAATCCTTGTCGTTCCGGGTTTGCGTTCCCTACCCTCCACCGTCCATCCTCGACGAAGAATGACCTGCAACGCGTGCTCCTCACCTTCGATTATCTAAATTCCCGGCCTTGCTGCCCCGATTCCTCTCCCGCATCTTCAAACCGTCGCTCCCGCCCGTGCGCTATCCCTCCGAGTGGGTGGACACGCCCCAAGGGCTGGACAGGGTCATCCGCGCCGTCGGCGCCTCCAAGGTGGTGTATTTCGACCTGGAAGCTGACAGCATGCACCACTACCACGCCAAGATTTGCCTCATGCAAATCCTGGCCAAGGGCACCTGCTGGCTGGTCGATCCCCTTGCGCTCGACACCGATCCGCTGCTCAAGGCCTTGGCGAAGAAGCCCCTCATCGGGCACGGGCTCGACTACGACCTGCGCATGCTGAAGCGGGAGGGGTTCCGGCCGCTGGCGATCTACGACACCATGCTGGCGGCGCAGCTGCTGGGCCGCTCCGCCTTCGGCCTCGCCGCCCTCATCCGCGACCACTTCGGGGTGGACATTCCCAAGGAAGGCCAAAAGGCCGACTGGTCGCGCCGCCCGCTGGCGCAGGACCTGGTCGATTACGCGGCGCAGGACACCTTTTACCTGCCCGCGCTGCACCAGTTGCTGTCGGACGAACTGGAGTCGAAGGGCCGCCTCGAATGGCACCGCGAGAGCTGCGAGTCGTTGGTGCGCGCCACCCAGCGCGCCAAGGAGGACAGCCGCGAGGACGCGTGGCGCGTCACCGGCTCCAACAAGCTGCGGCCCCGCCAATTGGCGGTGCTCCGCGCCATGTGGACGGTGCGCGAGCGGGCCGCCAGCGAGCGCGACTTGCCGCCCTTCAAGGTCTTGCCCTCGGACCTCCTGCTCCGCTTCGCCGAGTGCGTGCCGGCCGAGGGCCTGCCCGAGGAACGGCCTCGCCTCCCCTCACGGCTCACTCCCCAGCTCCGCGACCGCCTCCTCGACGCCTTCGAGGACGCGCTCGAGTCCCTTCCGGACGAGTGGCCCGCGCCCCCGCCCGCGCCAAGGCGCCCGCCGCGCGCGCCCCATCCCGACCTGGTGAACGACATGCGCGAGATCCGGGACGGGATCGCCGCCAAGCTCGGCCTCGACCCCTCCCTCGTGGCGAACAAGGCCACGATCATGGCGGTCGCGATCGAGGGCCTCAGCACGCCCGATAAGGTTCGCGAGACCGCGCAGTGGATGCGGTGGCAGGAAGGTCTTTTGCTCGAGCCGTGGATGCAGGCTGCGGGGAAGTACCGGCGGAAGCGATAAGCAGGAAGACAATGCGGCAATAGAACAATGCAACAATGAACACAGGGGAAGCCTGCCCCACCTTGTGTCCCTTGTTCTATTGCTGCATTGTTCTATTGCTGCATTGTTCTATTGCTGCATTGTTCTATTGAGGCCCCTCCCCCCCGACACCCCGAAGCTTCCCCGGACAAGCGGATCGATTCCGGCGAATCCGCCCCCCTTTCAATTCCTACTTTTAGGCCATCCACGGAGGCCCCCATGTTGTCGAATATCGGTCCCGGCCAGCTCGTCATCATCCTGCTCATCGTCCTTTTGCTTTTCGGCGCCAAGAAAATCCCCGAAATCGCCAAGGGCCTCGGCAAGGGCATTCGCGACTTCAAGGGCGCCCTCAAGGAGGATGACGAGGAAACGGGCAAAACAAAGGGCGTCCAAGGCGCCCAGGACAAAAATTCCGACAATCGCTCCTCGACCTGATCCCAGCCGCCTTGGCCACCGACGCCCCCACCTTCTGGAGCCATCTCCGGGAACTGCGCAGCCGTCTCGTCAAGGCCGTCGCGGGAGCGGCGGCCGGAGCGGCGTTCGCGTACTGGAAATGGCAGGAGATCTGGGAATGGATTTCCGCTCCCGTCACCCGGCAAGGCCTCGAGGTGAGCTTCATCGCCACCTCGCCCATGGAAACCGTCGTCACCAGCTTCAAGCTCTCGCTGATCGCGGGGCTTTTCTTCTCCTTTCCCTGGATCACCTGGCAGGCGTGGCGCTTCCTGGCGCCCGGGCTTTACCGCAACGAGCGAAAGATGTTTTTCGGGGCCTTCGCCGGCTTCGTGGTCATGTTCCTCGCGGGAGCGGCCTTCTGCTACTACGCCGTGCTCCCCGCCGGGCTCGCCTTTCTCGCCGGATACATGGACGGCGCGGTGATGCAAAGCTGGCGGCAAGCCACCTACGCCGCCTTCGCGATCCAGTTCCTGCTGGCGTTCGGCATGATCTTCGAGCTGCCGGTAGCGGTGTTCCTGCTGGCGCGCATGGGCCTTGTCACTCCCAAGGGGATGTGGGGCGCCGCCCGCTACGCCGTGGTGGGCATCTTCGTCCTCTCGGCGCTGCTCACGCCGCCGGATCCCGTCTCGCTGTTCCTGATGGCGCTTCCCCTGTGCGCGCTCTACGTCCTGTCGATCGGGGTGTGCTGGATGGCGGAACGAAGGGAAAATGCGAAATGATAAATGAGAAATGCGAAACGAAACGCACGGGTAAAGCGCCAAGGAATATCCTGCCCCCCTTTCTCATTTCTCATTTCGCATTTCTCATTTCCAAATCCCTTCGACCGGAGTTCTTCGCATGATCAACTCCATCGGGCTCGGCGAGCTGCTCGTCATCGCCATCGTGATCCTGCTTCTCATCGATCCTTCGAAGGTGGGGCCGGCGGTGCGCGGCTTCGCGGCGCTCAAGCGCAAGTGGGTGGGAATCCAACGCGACGTGAAGCAGCAGCTCGACGCTCTGACGCTCGAGGAGAACCTGCGCGACAGCGCAGACGCCGTGCGCCGCGCCAAGGCCGCCCTGCGCGCCGAGGCGCTGGAGGCGGTGCGCGCGCTGCCGGCGGCGGAGCGGGCCGAGGCCGCCGAGGCGGCGCTGGCGCGCCTCGCGGAATGGGACGCTTGGCGCGAGGCGAAGACGGTGGCGCTGTTCTGCGGCAAGTCCGACGAGATCGACACCGAAGGCATCGTTCGCCGCGCGTTGGCCGAGGGCAAGGCCGTGCTGCTGCCGCGCATGGCGAGCGAGCCCTCCGGAGCGCCCCGAATCGAAATGGCGGCGGTGCGCGACTATGATCGCGACCTTGTCGAGGGGGCGTTCGGCGTGCTGGAGCCGGCGCGGGAACTTCCCGCCGAACCCGAATCAGGCATCGCCGAGCCCGACTTGATCCTCGTGCCCGGCACGGCCTTCGACGAACGCGGCGGCCGCGTGGGACGCGGCAAGGGTTTCTACGACCGCTGGCTCGAAGGCCGCGCCGCGACGCGCGCGGGCCTTTGCTTCGACGCGCAGGTCGTGCGCAAAAAGCTACCTTTGGAAGCCCACGACCAGCTGCTGGACGCGCTCGTCACCGAGCGACGACGGCTGGATTTCGCGCGGCCCCGGCCCCCGGGGCCGGACGCCCAGGTTTGACGAAAATCCCGGCGGATTCGACGCCGGGAGGAGAGAAGAGGGAGAAGCATGCAGGCGGTTCTGGCGCTCGAGGACGGCAACTACTTCGAAGGCGAAGGTTTCGGCGCGGAAGGCCGCGTCGAGGGCGAGTTTTGCTTCAATACCTCGCTCACGGGCTACCAGGAAATCCTGACCGACCCCTCCTACGCCGGGCAAATCGTCACCCTCACCTATCCCGAGATCGGCAACTACGGCGTCAACGCCGAGGACGTCGAATCGACCCGGATCCAGGCCGCGGGGCTCGTGGTCAAGAACGTCTGCCCCTACCCGTCCAACTTCCGTGCCGAGGAAAACAAGGGCGGCAAGGGGGGCTCCTCCGCGGTCGTGACCGTTTCGGATTACCTGAAGGCCCAGGGCGTGCCCGGCATCCAGGGCATCGACACCCGCCGCCTCACCCGCATCCTCCGCGAGACCGGGGCCAAGAACGGCGTGCTGGTCACGGGAAAATACGACCTGAACGAAGTGCTCGAGGCGGCCCGCAAGGTGCGTTCGCTCTCTGAAACCGATTACGTGGCCAAGGTCACCGTCCCCGCCTCGTGCGATTGGGACGGCGGCGAGCACGAGATCTCCTTCCGCAAGGTGGGCGGCCGTCCCTCCAGCTGGAAGATCGCCGCCATCGACTACGGGGCCAAGCACAACATCCTGCGCAAGCTGCAGGATTTGGGCGCCACCGTGGTGCGCTTCCCGGCCACGGCCAAGGCCGATGAGATCCTGGCGGCGAACCCCGATGGCATCCTGCTCAGCAACGGCCCCGGCGACCCGGCCGTGCTCGACTACGCCGTCGACACCATCCGCGACCTCGTGGGCAAGCGCCCCGTCTTCGGAATTTGCCTCGGGCACCAACTGCTGGCGCGCGCGCTGGGCGGCTCCACCTTCAAGCTGAAGTTCGGGCATCGCGGAGCCAACCATCCCGTGCAGGACTTGCGCACGGGAAAGGTCGAGATCACCTCGCAAAACCACGGCTTCGCGGTCGACCCCGCCTCCATCAACCCTGCCGTCGCCGAGGTCACGCACGTGAACCTCAACGACAACACCGTGGCGGGCCTGCGTCATCGCACCTTCCCCGCCTTCTCGGTTCAATACCACCCCGAGGCCAGCCCGGGGCCGAAGGACTCGCACTACCTGTTCGAGGAGTTTTTGGAGTCGATCGAGAAGTTCGCGCAGAAAGGCAAAATCGGAAACCAGAAACAGGAAACATGAAACAAGCGGAACGCGCGTTCCCTTTCATATTTCCGATTTCCGGTTTCTGATTTCCTCCCATGCCCCGCAGAATCGACCCCTCCGCCGTGACCGGCGGCCTGCACGCGGTGGAAGCGCTTCTGCGCGACGCGCCAAGGCGCGTGCGCCGGCTCGTGCTCCAGCGCGGCGCCCAGGACCGCCGCCTCTTCTCCCTTCAGCGGCTGGCGGAGGACGCGGGCATCCCGGTGCAACAGCTCCCCAAGGGACAGCTCGACGCCTGGTTCTCCGGGCCGCATCAAGGCGCGCTCGCGTTCTGCGAATCGAGGGAACTGGAGGATTGGGACGACGTGCGCGCCCGCCTCCTCGACGACCTCGAGGCCGGCCGCAAGCCCGTGATCGTGGTGCCCGCGGCCTTCGAGGATCCCCGGAACCTGGGCGCGTGCGTGCGCGCGGCGGCCGGATTGGGGATCGATGCCTTGCTCCTGCCCGCCACCGGCTCCACCGGCCTCACCCCGGCGGGCGCCAAGGCCGCCGCCGGCACCGAGCAACTCGTGCCCGTCTGCCGCTCCCGGGACATCGCCAAGGACCTGCAGGAGCTCGCCGCGGCGGGCTTCGCCGTGCTGGGCCTCGATGCCCAAGCCGACAGGCATGCCCACGAAACCGACCTGACCGTCCCGCTCGTCCTCGTGGCGGGCGGCGAGGATCGGGGCATTCCCCCCCACATCGCCCGGCAACTCACCGGCCGCCTCCTTTTGCCCATGGCCGAGGGCGTGCATTCCTACAACGCCGCGGTGGCCTTGGCCTTGGCGCTCTATGAAACGGCGCGGCAGAGGGGATTCAGGAGCATCAAGGCAACGGGTAACGGGTAACAGCCTTCCCCCCCTTGTTCCCGTTCTCTTCCCCGTTACCCGTT
>CBFGVC010000021.1:0-19147 GCA_965652255.1 uncultured Fibrobacteria bacterium
GAGCCGTCATCCGGTTCTTTCTCGACAACAAGCTGATCACGGCCTTGCTGGTCGCGATGGCGATCGGCGCAGGCGTGGCCACCGCGCCCTTCGACTGGAAGCCCGGTGGTTTCCCGCGTTCGCCTGTCCCGGTGGATGCGATCCCCGACATCGGCGAGAACCAGCAGATCGTCTTCACCGAATGGATGGGGCGAAGCCCCCGCGACGTCGAGGACCAGATCACGTACCCACTCACCATGGCCTTGCTTGGAATGCCGGGCGTCACGAGCGTGCGCAGCACGTCGATGTTCGGGTTTTCGAGCATCGCAATCGTGTTCGGCGACAAGGTGGAGTATTACTGGAGCCGGTCGCGCGTGCTGGAGAAGCTGGCCTCGTTGCCCGCGGGGACGCTGCCGGATGGGGTGGCGCCGACATTGGGGCCCGATGCGACGGCGTTGGGCCAGATCTTCTGGTACACGCTGGAGGGACGCGACGCGGAGGGGAATCCCGCGGGGGGCTGGGATCTTCACGAACTTCGGGCGCTGCACGATTTCCACGTGCGGCCTGCATTGACGGGCGTTCCGGGGGTGGCCGAGGTGGCCTCCGTGGGCGGCTTCGTGACGGAGGTGCAGGTCGACCTCGATCCGGTCGCCATGGCGGCGCGGGGGATCGGATTGATGGAAGTCGCCGAGGCGCTGCGCGGCAGCAGCATCGACGCCGGGGCGGGCACGGTGGAGATCAACAAGGTCGAATACCTGATCCGCGGGCTCGGCAATGCGACGGGGCCGGAGGATATCGAGAACGCCGTGGTGCGCGTGGTCGAAGGGGTGCCCGTCCGCATCGGCGACATCGCGCGCGTGCAGCTGGGGCCCGCGCCGCGCGGGCACGGCGGAGCGCTCGACAAGGGCGGCGCCGAGGCGGTGGGGGGCGTGGTGACGGCGCGGCATGGAGAGAATCCCCTGGCAGTGATCGCGGGGGTCAAGGAACGGATCGCGGAGATCGCCCCGGGATTGCCCGCGCGCGTGCTGCCCGACGGGCGCGTTTCCACGGTGACGCTGGTTCCGTTTTACGACCGCACCGACCTGATCCTCGAAACCCTCGCGACGTTGTACGAGGCGATCGGGCTGCAGGTGCTCATCACCGTGCTCGTGCTCGTCGTGATGGTGCTGCACCTCCGGGCGGCGCTGGCGATCGGGGCGCTGTTGCCCTTGGTGGTGCTGTTGTGCTTCGTCCTGATGCGCGTCTTCGGCGTGGATGCCAACGTGGTCGCCCTTTCGGGCATCGCGATTGCCATCGGCACCATCGTGGACCTAGGCATCATCCTGAGCGAGAACGTGCTGCGCCACCGCCGCGATTTTCCCGAACGGCCGTTGCGCGATACGGTCCTCGAAGCGTCCGCGGAGGTGTCCGGCGCGATCGTCACGGCGGTGGCGACGACCCTCGTCAGTTTCCTCCCCGTCTTCGCGCTCCAGGCCGCCGAAGGCAAGCTCTTCGGGCCGCTGGCGTACACCAAGACCTTCGCGATGGTCGCGGCGCTTGCGGTCACCTTCCTGCTGTTGCCTTCCCTGCTGCACGTGCTGTTGTCGCTGAAGGCCGGTTCGCGGGCGACGCGTGTTTTCTGGAACGTCCTGCTCCTTATCGCGGGCATCGCCGCCCTGTTTGCGCTGCCGTGGGCGGGGTTGACCTTGTTGGCCCTGGGCGCGAGCGGGTTGCTGGCGCGGGTGAATCCCGCAACGTTCCGTCGTCCCGCGCTGCGCAGGATGGCCCGGTTCCATGCGGAGCGGCACGATGTCGTCACCGCGGCCTTGCTCGCGGCTTCCACGGCATGGCTGCTTGCCGACCTTTGGCGCCCCTTGGGTGTCGCCGTCGGCGTGCCCGCGAACTTCATCTTCGTGGCCGCATGCGCGTTTTTGCTGCTGGGCCTGATCACGCTTTTCATGAGGCGCTACGCCGGCATGCTCGCGTGGTGCATGCGGCGCAAGGGATTGTTCCTTGCGCTGCCGGTGCTGCTGGTGGCTCTGGGGCTCAACATCTGGCTGGGCTTCGACCGCGTTTTCGGGTTCGCGGCGACCCCGTTCGAGAAGGCCGGCTGGAACGTCCGCGCTTCGTCCGGGTGGAGCGCCGCCGCGCATGCGTTCCCCGGGATGGGGAAGGAATTCATGCCCGCGCTCGACGAGGGAGCCTTTCTGCTCATGCCCACTTCGATGCCGCACGCCGGTGTCGAGTCCAACCTCGAAACCCTGAAGGAGCTGGACCGCCGCGTGCAGGCCATTCCCGAGGTACGACTCGTCGTGGGCAAAGCCGGACGCGCCGAAACCGCGCTCGACCCCGCGCCGCTGTCGATGTTCGAAAACATCATCCTCTACAAGCCGGAGTTCGCGCGCGATTCCGAAGGCCGGCGTGTCCGGCAATGGCGCGATCACATCCGCACGCCCGAGGACATCTGGGGCGAGATCGTCGCCGCGGTGTCCGGCATCCCGGGCGTGACCTCGGCTCCGAGACTGCAGCCCATCGAGACCCGCCTGGTGATGCTGCAGACCGGCTTGCGGGCGCCCTTGGGCGTGAAAGTATTCGGGCCCGACCTTGAAACCATCGAAGCGTTCAGTCTCCGTGTCGAGGATGCCCTGCGCGAAGTGTCGTCCGTGCGGGCCGAGGCGGTGTATGCCGACCGCAGCCTGGGAAAGCCCTACCTCGAGGCCGCCTTCGACCGCGTTGCATTGGCCCGCCATGGGCTCAACGTGGGGGATGCGCAGCACGTGCTGGAGACGACGGTCGGCGGCATGGAGTCGGGCACGGTGCTGCGGGGGCGTGAACGCCAGGCGATCCGAGTCCGCCATGCGCGCGAATGGCGGGACTCCCCGGAAGCGATCGCGCGGGTGCTGCTTGCGACCCCGACGGGCGCGCACATCCCCCTCGGCGAAGTCGCCGAGGTGCGCTACCGGCCGGGCCCCATGATGATCCGCGGCGAGGACGCGTTCCCCGTCGGCTACGTGCTGTTCGACAAACGCGACGGTTTCGCTGAAGGAAATGTGGCCCGCGATGTCGACCTGCATCTGCGCGCGCTGGCGGCTTCGGGAGAATTGGAGGTGCCTGCAGGCGTGAGTTGGCGGGTTTCCGGCGCGTATGAAAACCAGCTGCGCGCGGAACGCCGCCTTGCGGTGATCGTGCCGCTGGCGTTGGCCCTGATCTTCCTCATCCTCCACCTGCAGTTCGGTTCCGTCGCGGTGTCGCTCATGATCCTGTCGGGCGTGGCGCTGTCGTTCTCCGGGGGCTTCATCCTGCTGTGGCTCTACGGCCTCGATGGTTTCCTGGACATCGACATCTTCGGCGTGAACCCCGCCGAGTTGTTTCAGATCAGGCCGTTAAACCTGAGCGTGGCCGTGTGGGTCGGGTTCATCGCCTTGTTCGGAATCGCCGTCGACAACGGCGTGGTCATGGCCGCGTATCTGCGGCGGAGCTTCGCGCGGCTGAAGCCCGGCACCGTTGCGGAAATCCGCGAGGCGGTGATGCATGCCGCGCTTCGCCGCGTGCGGCCCTGCCTGATGACCACGGCGACGACCTTGCTGGCGTTGCTTCCGGTCCTCACCTCGCGCGGACGCGGGTCGGACATCATGATTCCCATGGCGATCCCCGCGTTCGGGGGAATGCTGCTCGCCTTGCTGACGCTGTTTCTCGTGCCCGTGCTGTACGCGTGGATGGAGGAACGAAAGTTATCACGTTTTTCATCAGGGGTTTCGGCCGTTGGGGAGGACTCATGAATTCGCACCATCGCCGTCCGGGTTCCGGCCTACACGGAAATGACAGCCTACCGGCGGGCCGGGCATGGGTCCGGGGAGTCGCGCTTCCCATTCTCGCGGCATTCACTCCGCTCCACGCCATGGAGCATCCCGTCCTCCGCGCATACATCGCCGAGGCGGTCGACAGCCACCCGGCCCTCGCCGCCGCGCGCGCGGAGGAACGGGCCGCGGCGCAGCGCATCCGGGTTTCCGCGTCGCTGCCCGACCCGGAGCTGTCCCTGGGCGTGTCGCTTCCGCCGATGGAGCGCTACATGGGCGACCAGGTCGCCATCGTTTCGTTGATGCAGATGCTTCCGGCATTCGGCGCGCGCGATGCGGCAAGGGACGAGGCGCGCGCCATGAACGCGATGCGTGCCGAAGCCGTGCGCGAAACGCGCGACCGCATCGTCTTCGACGTGCGCGCGGCGTGGTACGACCTGTATGCCCGCGAGGTCGACGTGCGTGCCGCGGAGGAAGCGGTCGACCTGCTGCGCACGCTGGAACGCGTGACCCGGGAGCGTTACGGCGCGGGTGCTGCCTCTCCCGGCTCCGGCCGCGGAGGAATGCAAGGTTCATCCGGAGCCGCCGCGGGAAGTGGCGGGGGATCCGGAGGCACGGGCGCGATGGCGGGGATGGGCGGCATGGGAGGAGCGGGTGGAGTCTCCTCCTTCTCCTCATCGGGAGGCGGCTCCGGAAGTTCCGGCGGCACGGGGGCGATGGCGGGAATGTCGGGAACCTCCTCTGCCGGCGGATTGGAGGCATTGCTGTTGTTGCGCATGGAGCTCCTGGAGGCGGAAGAGGCATTGGAGACGGCCCGCGACGCCGCGCGCATCGCCGCCTTGCGGTTGAACCGTCTCCTCGGGCGGGGAGCCGATGCGCCGGTGCAGGCGCCGGACACGCTGGCGCTTGCGCAGGTGGAACGAAGCCCGCGGGAACCCGTGGTTTCCGAAGAACACCCCATGCTGCGTATGCTCGGCGCCGAGGAACGCGCCCTCGACGCAATGGAGCGGATGAACCGTCGCATGGGGCTTCCGATGGTTGGAGTCGGCGTGCAGTACGAATACCTCCGGGCCCGCGAGAGCGGCATGGAGCCCATGCCGGGCGGGCACATGTGGATGCCGATGGTTTCCGTGAGCCTGCCGCTGTGGCGGGGGAAATCGACCGGTGCCGCGCGTGAAGCGTCCTTGCGTCGTGAGGCGGTCCGCTCGACGCGCGAGGATGCCGGGCAGGCGTTGCGTCTGGAGCTTGCCGAGGCCCGCCGCGATCTGGAGGATGCGCGTCGCCGCACGGAGCGGTTCGCCGCGCGCGAAGACCTGACGCACGCCCTCCTGCGCATCCAGCTTGCGCGACAGGCGGCCGGACAAGGGGAACAGGAAGTGACGTTGCGCACGCGCATGCGCCTGCTCGATGACATGCGGGGTCGCGCGCGCGCCCTCGCCGATCACAACATCGCGGCCGCGCGTTTGGAGCGGCTGACGGGAGGTGCGCCATGAAAACATCGTTCAGGTCGTTGTTCGCCGATCGCCGCATGCAGGTTGTCGCGGCATTGGTGCTCGGGTTTGTCCTCGGGTGGGCGCTGCTCGGCCGCTCCGGTCATGACCAAGCTTCCGGCGGTCTCGGTGCGGGCACCGCGGTCGAAACCGCTGCGGAGGCATCGGTGTGGACCTGTTCGATGCATCCGCAAATCCGTCAGGACGGGCCGGGCAAGTGTCCGCTCTGCGGGATGGACCTGATTCCCGTGCCGTCGTCTCCCGCGCGCGCGGGAGGGGCGGGGCGCGCCGGTGCGGCGGATCCCGCGACGGTGCGCTTGTCGCCCGAGGCGGCGGCGTTGGCCGGAGTCCGCACGGTGGCCGCCGAACGCGGCGCTCCGGAGCGGACATTGCGGTTGAGCGGTCGCGTCGCGCCGGCCGAAGGCGCGCTGCGCACCTTGATCGCCGAATTCCCGGGACGCATCGAGCGGCTGCACGCGGCATATGCCGGCGGCGTGGTTCGTCCGGGAGACCGGCTGTTCACGGTGCACTCTCCCGAACTGCAGGCGGCCCAGCGCGAGCTGATCGAGGCGGCCCGCCTGCGCGCGGCGAGTCCGAACCAGTATGCCGGCCTGCATGCCGCGGCGCGGGAACGCTTGCGCCAGTGGGGAATACCGGATGCGCGGATCGACGCCATCGAGGCGTCCGGCGAACCGTTGCCGGCGCTGGATGTGCACGCCCGTCACGGTGGAACCATTCTCGAGCGCCGGGTCGCGGTTGGTGATTATGTCGGCCGCGGCGATCCGTTGTACACCCTCGCGGACCTCGGACGCGTGTGGATTCTTCTGGATGCCTACGAGCAGGATTTGCCCTGGATTCGCGCCGGTGATTCGGTGTCGTTCACGGCCGCCTCGCTTCCCGGCCGCCGCTTCCGCGGAACGGTCGCGTTCGTCGACCCGGTGGTGGACGCACGGACGCGGGCCGCGCGGGTGCGCCTGGAGGTGGAGAATCCGAAGGGCGCGTCGGATCCCGTTTTGCGTCCGGAGGTGTCGGTGATGGCGAGCGTCCGCAGTCCTGTCGCGGGTGCGGCGGGTGCGTATGCGATGGTGCGCGTGCCCGCGACGGCGGTGCTGTGGACGGGGCCGCGCTCGGTGGTGTATGTGCGCGATGTCTCCGAGGAGGCGCCCGTGTTCCGGATGCGCGAAGTGACGCTGGGGCCCCGTGCCGGGGAGTTCCAGTTCATCACCGAAGGGCTGTCCGCCGGGGAAGAGGTGGTCGCGCAAGGCGCCTTCGCGGTCGATGCCGCCGCGCAGCTCGCGGGCGGGCGCAGCATGATGTCGCGGCCCGCGGCTCCGGAAAGGGTCGAAACCTCCGGGGAGTTCCTGGGCGAACTCGGAGCGGTCGTGGACGCGTATCTCGCGTGGAAGGACGCGCTGGTCGCCGCCGATGCGGCGGCGGCGCGGCGGCATGCACGGGCGCTGCATCGATCGATGGACGGGGTGGAAACCTCCGGGGTTCCGGGGGAAATCGTGACATCCTGGAGGCGCTTGCATCAGGCGGTCGCCGCGGCTGCGGCGACAGGATCCCTTGACGCCCAGCGGGAAAGGTTCCAGGCGGCGTCCGATGCCCTGATCGCATTGCTCGAGAAAACAGGATCCCCGCGCGGGCGACTCAACGTCGATTGGTGCCCCATGGCCGACGACGACCGGGGCGCGTTCTGGCTGAGCGCGGAGGAAGGGATTCGCAACCCGTACTTCGGCGATGCGATGCTGCGCTGCGGCGAGACCCGGCGCGTGGTGCCGGAAACCGCGCCTCCTGCCCGATCCAACCCGCCCGGCGAAGGGCCGCGCGCGCCGTCCGGACACACGCATTGACTTACCGGGTCGTTTTCGCCGGCCGCTTTCCCTTCGCGATGGCCTTCGCCTCCCGGGCTCCGGCGCGCCGCCGCCGGGGACGGGTGCGGTAGGAGGGAGCGGCCTCGCGGATGACTCCGTCGGTTCCGTCCGGCGTCAGAAGTTCAAGAAAGGCGGCGGGGGTCAGCGCGGGAATTCGGGACCGCGCGAAGTCTGACACGTTCTGTGTCACGATGTAGTCGAGCGCATTCCTTGACGAGACGGATTCAAGGACTGCATCCTCGAAGTCATCCATGCCGGAGCCCAGCGCCGCTTCCAGATCCGTTCTATCCACGGGCAAAACGTGGAACAATGCAAGAAGTGAAGCAATCATCTCGCGGTAGCCTTCTCGATAGCGGCGATCCTTTTCCAGGAAATAGGATAACGTCGTGATCTCATGGGCGGATGCGTAAGCCCGGAACGTTTTCCGCTTCGCGAGGCTAATGATCGAAGCCGCGTCTTCATAGGATTTTCTCACGGTGAGGAAATCCATAAGCACGTTGATGTCCAGAAGGGCCTTCATAGACCGAATTTCTCGCGAAGGTAGCGTTCACGCAATTCCTTCTTGGTTTTCGGCAGATCAGCGCCTTTGAACGCGCCCATCAGCCTTCTCACGTCGGGATGCAGCGTGTTCGGATCGAACCGCTTCTTCCTCAGTCCGCGGAAGTACGTCGCGACGATGCTCGAGATCGATTCGTTCTTCTCCCGCGCCAGCTCGTGCGCGAACCGGATCAGGTCCTCGTCCATGCTGAGGGTCAGTTTGGAGCCCATGTCCTTCTCCCGATTTAGATACGTAACCAAAATTAATATCATACGTATCTAAATCCCGGGCAAGAAAAAACGGCCGGACTTTCGCCCGGCCGCCTTTGCTTCACTGTTCGCTGCCAGCCTTCGGCTGTCAGCTCAATTTTGGTGCCCGAGAGCAGACTTGAACTGCTACGACCTTGCGGCCACTAGAACCTGAATCTAGCGTGTCTACCAATTTCACCACCCGGGCCCGAGTGGAGCGGGAAATGTCGAAAAACAGGGCGGGGGTGTCAATGGGGAAGGAGGATGCTTCGGGGGCTGTTCTGCGTGGGTTTGGGATTCTTTGTGGACCAAAGCTTCGCCGGTTTGGGTTTGGGAGAGTGCAATGGTATCCCGCGTTTCCCAAACCCAAACCATGCAGTGGGCAGGCCGCGAAGGATCCCAAACCCTTAAAGTCGCCGAAGTAACCCCCCCACGCGTTCCCGGATCTCGTCGCGCACCTTGCGGAATTCCTCCGGCTCCATGTGGCGCGGGTCGGGCAGCGCCCAGTCTTCATGGAGGCGGCCTTCCACGAAGGGGCAAGCGTCGCCGCAACCCATGGTGACCACCGCGTCGTAGCCCGCGTGCGGAACCTCGTCGAGCGACTTCGAGTCGTGCGTCGAAAGGTCGTAGCCGAGTTCGGCCATGGCCGCGGTGGCCTTGGGGTTCACGATGCCGGAGGGGCGCGATCCGGCGCTGTAGGCTTCCACCGCCGTGCCGGATTCCTTGCCGAGGATTCGCGCGAAGGCCTGCGCCATCTGGCTGCGGTTGCTGTTCTCGATGCACACGAACAAGAGCTTGCGGGGGGGATTCATGCGGTCGCTTCTCCGTCGGGGGATGGGTTCGGGTCGAGGTATCGGGCCAGGGCGAGGGCGGCGAGGGCGCCCGCCAACTGCGCGGCCACGAAGGCGGGCGCGTCGGGCGGGCGGATGCCCGCGAACGTGTCGGTGAACGAGCGGGCCAAGGTCACGGCGGGGTTGGCGAAGCTCGTCGAGGCGGTGAACCAGTAGGCGGCGGCGATGTAGGCGCCGATCATCCACGGCAGCGCCTGCGCGGAGAACCGGCGGCGCAGGAGGACGATGAGCACGAGCCCGAAGGTGGCCACGCCTTCCGACAGCCATTGCGCGCCGCCCGCGCGGGCCTTCGCGCCGAACTGGAGGACGGGTTCGGCGAACATCGCGTGCGCCAGCCACACGCCCGCGATCGCGCCGGCGGCTTGCGCGAGGACGTAGGCCGCGAGCATCCGGGCGCGCAGGCGCGCCGAGAGCGCCTCGGCCGCCGAGACGGCCGGATTGAAGTGCGCGCCCGAGAACGGCGCGAAGAGCAGGATGAGCACGGGCAACAGGAAGCCGGTAGCCAAGGCGTTGGCGAGCAAAGCGAGCGCGTTGCTTCCCTGCGAGAGCCGTTCCGCCATGATCCCGGAACCGACCACGCCCGAGAGGAGCAAGGCGGTTCCAAGGAACTCGGAGGCGAGGGCGCGGGCGGTGTGCCCGCGCGTGACGGTTTCCATGCGGGGCCGCTCAGCCGCAGCAGGCGCTCTTCGCGGCGGGCTTGCAGCATTCGGCGCCGCAGCATTCCGCGTCGCAGTTGCAGGCTCCGTCCTTGCAGTCGCAGCCGCGGCACTCGCAGCTTTCGCAGCGGGCCGCCGCCTTGCGGCCGAACAACCGGTTGAGGAATTTCATGGATCGCTCCTTGTTGGGGTGGGTCGTGACGGGTTCAGCAGCAGCAGGCCGCGGCGTCGCGCTTGATCCCCGCGGTGAGGGCGGACAGGGCGGCGGCGGCGGCCTCGAAGGCCTCGGCGTCGAGGCAATAGCAGGTGCGAGGGCCTTCGATTTCGCCCCGGATGAGTCCGGCCTCCTTGAGGGCCTTGAGGTGCTGGGAGACGGTGGACTGGGAGAGGGGCAAGTCCTCGACGATCTCGCCGCAGATGCAGGTGCCGCGCTTCGCCAGGAGGCGCAGGATGGCGATGCGGGCCGGGTGGCCCAGCGCCTTGGCCACGTCGGCCAGGCGCTGGTCGGCCTCGGGGAATTCGGTGTCTTTGCGGATGGCCATGAGGTGTCCTCAAATCCTATATCGTGAATATACGATTAATTCTCCCGGCTTGGCAAGGTTCCGGCGCGCCCGGGTCGTAAGGGCGACCCATGGGTCGCCCTTACTAACTTGGGCAACCATGCGCGCCTACCTCGACCAGCTTCGGCAGATCCTCGAAAACGGTGAAAAAAAAGAGGATCGCACGGGCACGGGGACGCTGTCGCTCTTCGGGATGCAGGCCAAATACGACCTCCGCGAAGGCTTCCCCCTCGTCACCACCAAGAAGGTCCTGTTCGCCGCCGTCGTCCGGGAACTTTTGTGGTTCATCGGCGGGCACACGAACATCCACGACGACGACCTGACGAAGCATACGCCGATCTGGGACGCCTGGGCCGACGAGAACGGCGAGCTCGGCCCCATCTATGGCTATCAGTGGCGCAGTTGGCCGCGCTATGTGCCGGTGGGCGGCACCGGCGAGGAGGATTCGCCCGACGACGTGTTGTTCCGCCAGGAGCATGTGGACCAGCTGCGCGAGGTGATCGCGCAGATCAAAAGGAACCCCGACTCGCGACGCCTCATCGTCTCGGCCTGGAACGTCTCCGACATTCCGCGCATGAAGCTTCCGCCTTGTCATGCCTTCTTCCAGTTCTACGTGGTGAACGGCCGGCTGGACTTGCAGCTGTACCAGCGCTCCGCCGACATGGCGTTGGGCGTGCCGTTCAACATCGCCTCTTACGCCTTGCTGCTGCAGATGATCGCGCAGGAGTGCGGCCTCACGCCCGGAATCTTCACGCACACGCTGGGCGACGCGCACATTTACCTGAACCACGTGGACGGGGTGCGTGAGCAACTGAGGCGCGAGCCGAAGGCGCTGCCCAAGGTGAGGATCGCGGACAAGTCGATTTTCGACCTGACGTTCGAGGACATCGAGCTGGTGGGCTACGAACATCATCCGTTCATCAAGTTCCCGGTGGCGGTGTGACGACGGCGTACGGCTTACGGCTAACGGCTGAAAGCGGAACACGTGTGATTGGCGCGTGCGTCGTCATCCATGGACAATGGACAGTCACAACGGGCAGTAAACCATGAACACGAACGCGGGCAGGGAAACGGGGGAGGGCTCCGTAGGCACGGAGCGTTCGGGTTCCTCCGCGGGCTTTTCGATCGTCGTGGCGATGGACAAGAACCGGGGCATCGGGAAGGACGGAGGGTTGCCTTGGCCGAAGCTCAAGGGCGACATGAAGTTCTTCCGCGAGCTGACGACCTGTCCCGACAGGGCGGCGGTGGAGAAGCGCTGGGGGTTGAAGGCTGAGGAATCCGGCGAGACGAAGAGCTGGGACGAGGTGAGCGCGATGCTGAAGTTCGCGCATCCGTTGCCGGCGGTTTCCTTAGTGCGCCGTAATATTGTCATCATGGGGCGGAAGACCTACGAAAGCCTTCCGGAACCTTATCGTCCATTGCCGGATCGAGATAGCATTGTGCTTACTCGAAGCGGAAAGGTGGATGATCAGGACAACAAGGGGATGTTTTCTTGGCCTTCATTAGATGACGCTCTTTCGGGATTTAGTTGGGGCTCAGGTATACCAAACGTTCTAATTATCGGCGGGGGAGAGGTATTCGCTCAGTCGGTTCCGAATGCTCTATCAGCCCGCCTCTACATCACCGAAATCGACGCTGAGTTTCCCTGCGACACCTTCTTCCCTGAGACGCCCGGCTTTCGTCCCGTCCTGTCTTCGCCCTGGATCGAGGAGAACGGAATCCGGTACCGTTTCCGGAGATACGACAGGGTTTAGGCGAAGCGCCTCACCCCTAACCCCCGGCCTGACGGCCACCCCCTTTCCCTTCTCCATCTGACCGATGGAGAGGGGAAAGGGGGCATGGACACGAGGTCTTCGACATTCCCGGGGATAGGGGTGAGGCGCTTCGCGACGAACCATTGTCGGCGAAGAATCCCCTCCGGACAGGGAAAGCCCCCGAAGAAGCCCCCCTCCGCTTTGCTATCCTTCCCGCCATGAAATTCGAGGAAATGGTCGAGCTCGCGCGCAAGCGCAAGGCCGAGATGCCGGAAGGGCGCTCCACCACGGAGCTGTTCCGCAAGGGCGCGGACGGGATCGGCAAGAAACTCGTCGAGGAGGCCGCCGAGAGCTGGATGGCCGCGAGGTTCGAGGATCGCGAGGCCCAGTCGCTGGAGCTGTCGCAGGTCCTGTATTACGTGGCGTGCATGATGGCCGAGAAGGGCCTCACGCTGGAAGAGATAGAGGCCAAACTGTGATCAAGGTCGCGCTTCCGAACAAGGGCCAGCTTTTCGAGCCCACGATGGACATGCTGTCGGCGTGCGGCTATCGCGTGAGCAAGTCGCTGCGCAGCCTCTCCACGCTCGACGCCGAGAACGGCGTGGAGTTCTACTTCCTCCGGCCGGGGGACATCCCGGTGTACGTCGCTAACGGCATCCTGGACGCGGGCATCACGGGCCGCGACTTCGTGGCCGAGCGCGTGGGGAACGGCAACGGCGTGAAGCCCACCGAGCTCCTGGGGTTGAACTACGGCGCATCGAAGCTATGCGCCGCCGTTCCGCAGGACAACAAGGCGAAGAAGGCCCAGGACCTCGCGAAGCTCCGCATCGCGACCTCGTTCCCCAACATCGTGACGAAGTTCCTGGCCCCCGCGAAACCGAGGCTCGTCGAGCTCGAGGGGGCGGTGGAGATTTCCATCAAGCTCGGCATCGCCGACGCCATCGTCGACATCGTCGAGACGGGGACCACGCTCAAGCAGGCCGGCCTCAAGATCATCGGCAAGCCGCTGTTCGAGTCGCAGGCGGCGCTGTACGCGCACCCCAAGCGCGAGGGGAAACCCGAGCTCATCGTGCTGAAGAACCGCCTCGAGGGCCGCCTCCTGGCCCTCGAGTACATGATGGTCGAATACGACGTGCCCAAGGCCACGCTGAAGAAGGCGACGGCCGTCACTCCGGGCCTCGAATCCCCGACGGTCACCTCCTTGCAGAAGGAGGGCTGGTACGCGGTGAAGGCCATGGTCAAGCGGCGCGAGTCGCAGAAGGTCATGGACGAGCTCTCGAAGCTCGGCTGCAAGGGCATCCTGCTGACCTCGATCGACAGCGCGCGGATTTAACCCCGTCGCCCCCGTTTAACGCGTCAACAGAACGCGCTGGCTGCGGCTGCCGCCTTCCCAGGACAACCGCAGGTGGTGAACGCCTAGGCGTGAACCCGCATCCCAGTAAAACTTCGTCCGTGTTCCCGGGGATGATTGCGGACGAAGCGTTGCCAGAAGTCGTCCGTTCGAATCGAAAATCCGGAGCGTGACGTTCTCGCCGGCAGCCGACGGATCCCAGTAAATCAGGTAGCCTCCCGCCGACTTCAGGATGGAAGGCGGAGCGGCGCCCGGTGTCGATGCGCGGGGCGGTTTCCGGACGGACGCGGGTTCATGCGACTGATCCAGCTGGAGCAGGAAGGCCACGAGGTTTTCCCGATCCTGCTGCGTGAGGTGCGAGGTCTTTCCGTGCTTGTCCCCGGCGTTGGCCGTGGTCAGCACGTCCATCAAGGTCGGGGCCGAGCCGTCGTGCAGGTAAGGTCCGGTTTCCCACACGCCCAGCAAGGTCGGAGTGTCGAGCCCCTTCAGGGTGTCGTTCAATCGCTTGCCCGAACCCGGCTTCAGCGTGCCCACGTCGTGAAGCAGGAAACCGCCGGGAGACGCCGCGATGCCGTGGGTGAAATCGTCCGGGTCAAGGCGGCTGTCGGTGTACTTCGGGGGAACATGGCACTGCGCGCAGCGCGCCTCGGCGCTGTTGAAGATCGCCTCGCCCGCGAGGGCCGCGGCGGTCATCGAGCCGTCGGGGTTGCGAAACGGGCTGGAGTTCACGCGGGTGAGCGAGGCCACGTAGGCGGCGAGCGCGTCGAGATCGGCCGACAGCCCCGCCTTCGGCGCGCCCAGCGGCGTATTGCGGGTGCCCGCGTTGTAATCCTCGTTCCGCATCAGCCCGTTGCCCCCGAACGCGTCGCGGATGTCGTGCTCGAAGTCCTGGATCTCGTCGAAGTTGGCGCTCCAGTGCACCGGGCCGTGCGCCATGCCGCCGCGGCCGAGCAAGGAGGTCGTGCGCCGAAGGCCCTCGCCCTTGTGGGTGAAGTCCCACACGCGCCCGTCCGTCGCGCCGTCGAGGTGGCAGACGGCGCAGCTGATGTAGCGGTCCCGCGCCATGCGCGGGTCGGCGGCGTTGTAGAAAACCTGCTTCCCCCTCAGGACCTGCGGCGGCAGCCGCTCCTTCACGACGGCGGGAATGACCGCGAGCCGCGTCAGCTCGTTGGTCGATCCCATCCCGGAGAGGTCGTAGGCGGCGACCTCGCGCGACATGAAGTAGTGGACGAAGAGCACGCTATCGCCCCGTCCCAGGGCGAGGCCGTCGGGGGCCAGCTCCGCCGTGAGGCTCGAGGGTTCGATGGAGGTGGCCCCGGCCCCGGTCGCGTTGTTGAGCACCGCGGTGTGGTTCGAGGTTAACGTCGCCACGTAGGCGAACGCCCCGTTGCCGTCGAAGGCCACGGCAGCGGCCCGGCTGCGGTTGTTGAGGTCGATGCGGGCGGCGGAATCCTCCGTTCCGGTCGCGAGGTCGATCTTCGCCACCGCCGTGCGCACCGTGCTCTCGAAGGTCGGAGCGAGAAGGCCGGGGTTCACGAAGAGGCCCCGTCCCACGTTGTCCTTCTTGAAGGTCACCCACGCCCTGCGGCCGTCGGGTGAAATCGTCACGGATGAAAGGGCGTTCGGGACGCCGGAGCCGTTGTCCTCGTTGTCCGCCCGGGTGTCGTAGGCGAGGGGGATGATTCCCGACAGCGCGAAGGGTGAAGCGGAGACTTCAGCGACCTCTCCCCGGTTGGCGGGAGAGATGAAGCGCGTCACGAGGATGCGCGCGCCGTCGTGCGTGACGGCGATCGCGCGGGGAGTGGGGAAGAGGTCGAGGCTCCCCGTCGGTTGGCGCGTGAGCGCATCGATGCGGAACAGCTTTCCCGTGGCCTCGAGGGTGACATAGCCCGTGCGCCCTCCCGGAGCGAAGGCGATGCCGTAGGGGCGCGACGCGTAAGGCAGGGGAACGGTGTGCACGACTTCCATCGTGCCGCCGTCCACGATGGAGATCGTGGCGTCGTCCTGGTTGACGACCCAGACGCGACCCAGCGTGTCGAGCGCCAAGGTTCTCGGATTGCGCCCGACGGGGATCTCCTGGATGCGCGAGAGCGTGACGGCGTCGGCGACCGTGACCGAGTTGTTGTCGGCGTTCACGTTCCAGACGCGCGCGCGCGCGGAATCGTGGAGGATCGTCGCGCTTTGCGTGGCGCGTCGCGGCGTGGGGGGATGCAGCACGGTGTGCAGGCGCGTGAAGGGAAAGGGCTCGCCCTGCACGCGGGCGAAGACGGTGTAGTCTCCGATGGCGGCGTAGGCATGGCTCACGGCGGCTTGATTCGTGGCGTAGCCGAGCGTGGCGCCGTCCCCGAACTCCCAGGACACCGGCGCGACGACGGGCGCGTCGCAAGTCAGCGCGAAGCTCGCAGGGGAGGGGAGGAAGGAAGGGGAGTTGGAGGTGATCGAGCACACGAGGGCGCGCGCGGGGGAAGGAAGGCATGCCAGGAGCAGCATCGCTCCGGCCCGCAAGCCTCCCCGCCGCGGACGCCCTGCCAAGGTCATTCGCCCGGTTCGAGGCCCGCGGAGGCAGCGGGGGTCCGGGGAGACGGGATCGAGCGGCCCAAGGCGTCCGCGGGGCTTCCGCTTCCGTCGGGCCGGGAATAGAGCACGGTTGCGGCCGCAGGGATCCGCCCCACGCCCTTGGCCTTCGCGGCCGCCTTGCGCACCGAGGTGGTGCCGATGCTGTCGCCGGTGCTGAACACGCTTCGGAAGGTCGCAGGGACGGTGTTTCCGACGTAGTCCCGGATGCCTCCCGCGGAAACCAGCACCTCGTAGGTCGTGTTGGGCAAGAGGGGGAGCTCCGGCTGAAAGTTGACGACGCCGTTTTGCACGGCGTACCAACCCTTCAAGGCCGCCCCGCCGAGGGGCCGGACCTTGAAGGTCGTCGAATCCACGCTGAGTCCTTCCACCTGGTCGGTGAATGTGGCGCCCACGCGGCTGGTCAGGGCTTGCTTGACGGCGCTATCGGACGGGTTGATCATGTTCACCGCGGGGCCCACGGTGTCGCGCCCGGTGCGGTGCGGCATGAGGGCGCTTCCCTGGCCGGGATGGTCGTTGGCGACGAAGACCAGGTTGCCCAAGGGGATCGCGAAGTCCTCGTCATGATTCGGGAGGCCCGATGTCCCCGTGGCCACGACGGGGAAGTTCGGCTGGGTGAGATCGATCTTGGCGAATCCCCGAACGGAGAATCCCAGGAAGGCGTACCCGTCCTGAAATCCCACGTAGCCGCCTTTGTTGTCGCCCGAGCCCGCCGGCAATGGGGCGGAGCGGCCGAGGTCGACGGGGGTTGAGGGGTTGGTGATGTCGTAGATGAGCGCCCGGCCGTCGTTGTTCCTGTTCCCGAAGTTCGCGCCCGCGAAGACCCACCTTTTCCCGTTCACCATGCTGGCGTATGCGCCCGTTCCGCTGTTGGTCGGGCTCAGCACGGCCATCAACTTGGGATCGACCGGATCGCTGATGTCCATGACCGACGCGCCCTGCGCGTCCATGCTGCTCAGGAAAAGGAGGTTGCCGACCGCGTGCACGGGACCGATGCGGAAGCCGCCGGTTTGCGTGGTGGGGATCCTCTTGATATAAGCGGGATTGGCGGGATCCTTCGCGTCCACGATGTACAGCCCGTTTCCGGAGCCGCCTCCGTAGAGGTAACCGCCCTGCCAATGCGTCCACCACATGCCTTGGTCGTAATCGCTGATCGTGATCTGGGGAAGGTTCAGCGAGCTCACCAGCTGGGGCGAAAAGGGGTCGGCGAAATTCCAGAAGTGGATCCCGTAGTTCGATTGCAGCGCGGCGATGTCGCCGCGCATGCCCCATCCGTGCGGCTCGCGGAGTTGCTTGGTGACCGAGTCGTCCCGGATGAATACGGTCTGGGGAGAGCGGGGATTGCTGACGTCCACCATGGAAATCGCCCCGTCGCCCAATCCGCCGTCCCGGGAGAAGATGACGACGAGGTAACCGCGGTGCATCGCGACCCACCCGTGGCCTTCGCGGTTCACGATCAGCCCCAGGGTCTTGCCGACTTCCGAGGAGGTGTAGGTGAGGTTTCCCAATCCCGGGCCCTGGCCCGAGGATGGCTGCGACAGGCAGCCGATGAGGGTCGCCAACAGAACGGAAACCCGGCCCATGCGCGCCGGCGACAAGGGGTGTTTTTTTCTGCTCATAGGCTAATTCCCGCGTGAGGCCATGGGTCCGCTTCGCGCGCGCTCCAGTTCGTGTTGCTTGGGAATATAGGGGATAGGCCGCGATGATGTGGGAGTTTGTCGTTGAATTCCGGATTTTTCATCGCATGCGTTCATTTGCTCAAAACCGTGCCGCCGCTCAGGCTCGGAATTTCTTGTTCCGAGCCACCGTTTCCGGGATGGGGCGTGGGGCGTGGGGCGTATAGGGAGCCGGCTTCCCACGGGCTCCAAGCGACGTCGAGGCGATCCCCGTTTTGGTGCGGCAGCGCCCTCCGGATCCGACGCCGACGCGATATTTCGGCCGGGATCGGGTCATTGCCGCAAAAACGGGACATGCGGAAATGTCGTCCGCTATAGATTATGCGCCATTCCCCCCTCCTCCAAGCCCCCGAACTCCGGAACCTCCATGGAAACCCAGGAAAAAATCCTCGAATCACAACGGGCGATGCTCGCCGACGCGCAAGCGCGCGGTGTGGGCCCCACGCTCAAGGCCTATTTCAAGCTCTCCGGCCCCGGCTGGCTGCAAAGCGCCATCACCCTTGGCGGAGGCTCCTTGGCCGGCGCTTTGTTCCTCGGAGTGCTGGGCGGGTATCAGTTCCTTTGGCTTCAGGTCGTCGCGGTGGCCTTCGGCGTCGTCATGCTGAGCGCCATCTCTTACGTGGCGCTTTCCACGCGCGAGCGTCCCTTCGCCGCCATCAACAACCACATCAGTCCGGTCCTGGGGTGGGGCTGGGCCGCCGCCGCCATGGCGGCCAATATCGTGTGGTGCCTGCCGCAGTTCAGCCTCGCCACCGCCGCCGTCCGGCAGAACCTCCTACCGGGCGCGCTCGGAAACGACGGGCCTTTGGGCGAGACGGGCGGCAAGCTGGTCGTTTCCATCGCGCTCCTTGTGGTGGCGATCCTGATGGTCTCGACCTACGGGAACAAGGGACGCGGCATCAAGCTTTTCGAGCGGTTGCTCAAGCTGCTGGTGGGCCTCATCGTCCTGTGCTTCGTGGGCGTGGTGGTCAAGCTTTCGCTCACGCCCGGGGTGCTTCCGTGGGGCGAGATTTTCCGAGGCTATCTCCCCAGCTTCGCGCAGTGGAACCAGCCCGCCCCGGCCTTCTTGCCGCTGCTGCAGGAGGTCGCCCCCGAGTTCCGGGCCTTCTGGACGAATGCGATCCTCGGCATGCAGCGCGACGTCATGATCGCGGCGGCATCGGCCGCCGTGGGAATCAACATGACCTTCCTGCTCCCTTACTCCCTGCTTGCCAAGGGTTGGGGGAAGGAGTTCCGCGGCATGGCTTCCTTCGACCTCGTCCTGGGCATGGCCATACCGTTCGTGCTCGTCACCTCGTGCGTGGTGATCGCCGCGGCCAGCCAGTTCCACGCGCAGCCCGGAGCGGGACTGCTCGAGGGCGCGGGCGCGCCCAGGAACCTCGTCGCCCAGTACGACGGGCTGCTGGGCGACCGGCTCAAGGCCGAGCTCGGCCCGGCGCATGCCGGCCTTGCCAAGGAAGAAGCCGCCGCGCTCGCGCGCGAGCTCCCCGAGGCGGATCGCCGCCTCGCGGCGACCTTGGTCAAGCGGGACGCGTTCAACCTCGCCGCCACGCTCGCGCCGCTCACGGGAGCGCGGGTCGCCAACGTCGTGTTCGGGCTCGGCGTCCTCGGCATGGGGCTTTCGACCATCGTCATCCTCATGCTCATCTCCGGGTTCGTGGTGACCGAGGCGTTCAAGCTTCCGCTGGGAGGCCGGGCGCACCGGTGGGGAACGCTTATTCCGGCGGTCGGCGTCCTGGGTCCCTTCATCTGGTCCGGAAAGGTGTACTTCTGGCTGGCCGTGCCCACCTCGGTGTTCGGCATGGCCCTCCTGCCCATCG
>CBFGVC010000022.1:0-18885 GCA_965652255.1 uncultured Fibrobacteria bacterium
CCGCGAGGGCGGCAAGACCGTCGGCGCCGGCGTCGTCACCGAGATCATCGAGTAAGAAGAGTTCGATAGGCCGGGCCCAGCGCCCGGCCTGTTCTGTGAAAGTCGGCAGGGAATCAACAGCCCAAGAAGCAAAGAGGTTAACGCCGTGGCAGGAGAGAGAATCAGAATCCGGCTCAAGTCGTTCGATCATCGCATGATCGACCGCTCCGCAGCCGACATCGTGCGCACCGCGCGCAATACGGGAGCCAACATCGTTGGACCCATTCCCTTGCCGACCAAGAAGCGGATCTACACCGTGATCCGTTCTCCGCACATCGACAAGACGTCCCGCGAGCAGTTCGAGATCCGCACGCACAAGCGGCTCATCGACATCCTCGAGTCCACCCCCCAGACCATCGACTCCCTCATGAAGCTGGATCTTCCGGCGGGCGTCGAGGTGGAAATCAAGGTGTAGGCATGCTCGGAATCATCGGAACCAAGCTGGGCATGACCCAGATCTTCAACACCGACGGCCAGCCCGTCCCGGTCACCGTCATCGAGGCCGTCCCGTCCGTCGTCATGGCGGTCAAGACCGCCGAGAAGGACGGATACACCGCCCTCAAGGTCTCCTCCGGATCCGCCAAGGAGAAACACCTCACCAAGGCCGACCTCGGCCAGTTCAAGAAGGCCGGCATCGCCCCCTCCCGCCGTGTCGCCGAGTTCCGTCTCGACGACCTCTCGGGCTGGGAAGTCGGTAAGCAATACGACATTTCCATCTTCGAGGGCGACAAGAAGGTCACCGTCGTGGGCGTGAGCAAGGGTCGCGGCTTCGCCGGCACCATCAAGCGTCACAAGTTCCAGCGCGGCCCCTCGGCCCACGGATCCAAGAACGTGCGCGCCCCGGGTTCTCTCGGCGCCCACTCCTATCCGGGCCGCGTGTTTCCGGGCAAGCGCCTGGCCGGCCACCACGGCATGGAGCAGAAAACCGTCAAGAACCTCGAGATCGTCAAGGTGGACGTCGAGGGTGGCCTGCTGTTCGTCAAGGGCGCCGTTCCCGGCGCCGCGAACGGCAAGGTGATCGTGAGGAAGCAAAATGGCTAAGGCGAAATTGCACGCCCCCGACGGCGCCTACAAGCAGGACGTGGATCTGCCCGCCTCGCACTTCGACCAGGAAGTGAGCGAACCGGCGCTGTTCCAGGCGACCTACGTGTACCTCGGCAACCAGCGCCAAGGCACGCACAAGACCAAGAACCGCTCCGAGGTTTCGGGCGGCGGTCGCAAGCCGCACAAGCAAAAAGGCACCGGCGGCGCGCGCCAAGGCTCCAACACGGCTCCGCAGTACGCGCGCGGCGGCAAGGCCCACGGCCCGCTCCCGCACAAGTACACCAAGGACCTGAGCCAGAAGATGAAGCGCAAGGCCTTCGTCTCGGCCCTGAGCCTCAAGGCTCGCGAGAGCCAGGTGCACGTGTTCGAGGGCCTGTCCGTCGACGCGCCCAAGACGCGCCAGCTCGCGGGCATCCTCAAGAAGGCCGAGCTTGCGGGATCCAAGAACCTGTTCGTCGTCGACCAGACCGACGCGAACCTGATGCTCGCCGCGCGCAACATGCGCGACACCGCGGTGGAGCGAGTCCAGGACGTGCACGCCTACGCGCTGCTGAACGCCGACCGCGTGATTTTCACCGCCCCGGCCCTCAAGGCCCTGGTGGAGACGAGGGGATAACATGAAGGCCTTGAAAGACGTCATCGGGATCCCGCTGCTGTCCGAGAAGTCGCTCGGTCAGCGTACGGGTGCCAATCAATACGTGTTCCGTGTTTCGCCCTCGGCCAACAAGTCCGAGATCAAGAAGGCCATCGAGACCCGTTTCGAGGTCAAGGTGGATTCGGTGAACACGCTGAACATGCAGGGCAAGGTCAAGTCGGTGCGCGGGATCCCCGGGCGCCGGGCGGCCTGGAAGAAAGCCGTGGTCCGCCTGAAGCAGGGCGAGGCCATCAAGGAACTCGAGTAACCGCAGGACGGGAAGCACCATGCCATTGAAGTCCTACAGACCGCTGACGAAGACGCTGCGCTACAAGCAGACGCCCGACTTCGCGGAGATCACGACCAACGAGCCTTTCAAGCCCCTCACCGAGGGTTTGATGGAAAAGGCCGGTCGCAACAACAACGGCCGCATCACGGTCCGTCGCCGCGGCGGCGGTCACAAGCGCCTGTACCGCATCATCGATTTCCGTCGCGACCGCGCGGTTTCCGCCGTCGTCGAGACGATCGAGTACGATCCGAACCGCAGTGCCCGCATCGCCCTGATCAAGCACGCCGACGGCCAGCGCCGCTACATCCTTGCGGCCGACGGCCTCAAGGTGGGCGCCACGCTGCAGTCCGGCGAGGGCGCGACCCTCGAGGTCGGCAACGTGTTGCCCCTCGGCAAGCTGCCGATGAACACCTTCGTGCACAACGTCGAGCTCAAGCCCGGCAAGGGCGCGCAGTTGGCCCGCTCCGCGGGAACCCAGTGCGAGGTGGTGGCGCGCGAGGGCGACTATGTTCACCTGAAGCTGCCTTCGGGCGAGATCCGCCGCGTGCGCGCCGAATGCCGCGCCACCGTAGGCCGCGTCGGCAACCCCGACCACAACAAGGTCGTCAGCGGTTCCGCGGGCCGCTCCCGCTGGCTCGGCAAGCGCCCCAAGGTTCGCGGCGTGGCCATGAACCCGGTGGATCACCCGCACGGCGGCGGCGAAGGCCGCACCTCCGGCGGCGGCCACCCGGTCTCGCCGTGGGGCAAGAAGGCCAAAGGCAAGCACACCCGCAACAGCAAGCGGACCGACCGGTTCATCGTCCGTCGTCGTCCGAAGAACGCTTAACGGACAAGGGAAGAGGAAAGACTCATGTCTCGTTCACTGAAGAAGGGCGCCTTCGTCGACACCCACCTGCTCACCAAGGTGCAGGGCGGGGGGCAGGGCGCGAAGAAAACCGCCATCAAGACCTGGAGCCGTCGCTCCACCATCACCCCCGATTTCGTGGGCCAGACGATCGCCGTGTACAACGGCAAGACCTTCGTCCCGGTCTTCGTGTCGGAGAACATGGTGGGTCACAAGCTCGGCGAGTTCTCGCTGACGCGCACGTTCCGCGGCCACTCCAAGACCGAAAAGGCGAAATAGGGGATCACGCGTCATGGAAGCAACGGCTAAAGCCAAATACCTGCGGTCCTCGACGAACCGCATGCGCCAGGTGGCGGATCTGGTCCGCGGGAAATCCGTGGAGTCCGCCTCCGCCATCCTGTTCGGCCTCGGGCCGCGCAAGAAGTCGGCGCGCATGGTCGAGAAGGTCCTGAAGTCCGCGGTCGCGAACTGGCAGGTCAAGAACGAGGGCGCGGGCCGCGGCAAGCAGCTCACGGTCAAGTCCGTCACGGTGGACGCGGGTCCGCTGGTCAAGCGCATCCGTCCGCGCGCCCAAGGGCGCGCGTTCCGGATCGAGAAAAAGCTCAGTCACCTCACCGTCGTGGTGTCGGACTAAGCGGAGGTATCAAGTGGGTCAGAAAACACATCCCATCGGATTCCGGCTCGGCGTGGTCAAGCCGTGGAATTCTCGCTGGTACGCCGAGAAGAACTTTTCGGATCTCCTCTATGAGGACATGATGATCCGTCGTTACCTGCGCAAGCGCCTGGCCCATGCGAGCCTGGCGAACGTGGGGATCGAGCGCACCGTGCGCGAGGTGACCATCAACCTGTTCACCGCCCGTCCCGGCGTCGTCATCGGCAAGAAGGGCGAGGAGGTGGAGCGCCTGCGCGGCGAGATGCAGCATCTCACCGGCAAGCAGATCTACATCAATATCCGCGAGATCAAGCGGCCCGAGGTCGACGCCCAGCTCGTGGGCGAGAACATCGCGCGCCAGCTCGAGAAGCGCGTGGCCTTCCGCCGCGCGATGAAGAAAGCAGTCGCCTCGGCCATGCGCCTGGGCGCCCAAGGCATCAAGATCACGTGCAGCGGCCGCCTCGGCGGCGCCGAGATCGCCCGCATCGAGAAGACCCGCGAGGGGCGCATCCCGCTGCAGACTCTCCGTGCCGACATCGACTACGCGACCTCGCGCGCGGAAACAACCTACGGAACCATCGGCATCAAGGTGTGGATCTTCAAGGGCGAAATCCTCAAGAAGGATGCCCTGAGCGTCCAGCCCGAGGAAGAAAGGTCGCGGTCCTAAAATGCTGAGCCCCAAGAAAGTCAAGTGGCGCAAGGTCCAGAAGGGCAAGATGAAGGGCGTCGCCCCGCGCGGCACCTCGCTGGCCTTCGGCGAATTCGGAATCCAGGCGCTGGAGTCGTCGTGGATCACGAACCGCCAGATCGAGGCGGCCCGTATCGCGATGACGCGCAAGATCAAGCGCGGCGGCCAGGTTTGGATCCGCATCTACCCCGACAAGCCCTACACCAAGAAGGCGGCCGAGACCCGCATGGGCTCCGGCAAGGGCAATGTCGAGGGGTGGGTCGCCGTGGCCCTCGCGGGACGCATCCTGTTCGAGATGGGCGGCGTGGATCGCGCGCTCGCGGTGGAGGCCCTTTCGGTGGCGGCGCAGAAGCTGCCGCTCAAGTGCAAGATCGTGGAGGTCGCAGCCAATGGCTAAGATCGTGAAACCCGCCGAGTACCGGGAGATGTCCGCCGAGGCGCTCGTCTCCCGCGTGAAGGATCTGGAAACCAGGCTGTTCAACGACCGGCTGCAGGCCGGCATGGGCAAGCTCGAGAACACCTCGTCGCTCCGGACGCTCCGCAAGGACATCGCCCGGGCCAAGACGGTTCTCACCGAGAAGGCGAAGAAGGCCGGGAAGGCATAGGCCCGCGAGGGTCGCGAAGGAAGACATGGAAAACACACGCGATAACAGCCGCAAGCTGCGCACGGGCATCGTGACGAGCGACAAGATGAACAAGACCATCACGGTCTCCACCATCAACCGCAAGTCGCACCCGCTGTACGGCAAGACCGTGCACACGACCGTCAAGTTCAAGGCGCACGACGAGAACAACGAGGCGCGCGAGGGGGACACCGTGGAGATCGCGGAGACCCGCCGCCTGAGCAAGGACAAGCGCTGGCGCCTGGTGCGCGTCGTCGAGAGGAAGAAGTAGACGCCATGATCCAGCAACAAACCCGGCTCACCGTGGCCGACAACTCGGGCGCCAAGAAGGCGATGTGCATCAAGGTGCTCGGCGGCACTCGCCGCCGTTACGCCTCCATCGGCGACGTCATCGTCGTCTCGATCAAGGATGCGGCTCCGGCCGGCGCCGTCAAGAGCGGAAGCGTGCAGAAGGCCGTGGTCGTCCGCACCATTCGCGAGGTCAAGCGCCGGGACGGCTCCTCGATCCGGTTCGGCGAGAACGCGGTGGTCATCATCAACGACGCGAAGGAACCCAAGGGCTCGCGCATCTTCGGACCCGTGGCCCGCGAACTCCGCGAGCGCCAGTTCATGAAGATCGTCTCCCTGGCCCCGGAGGTGGTGTAACATGTCCCTGAAGCTGAAGAAGAACGACACCGTGAAGGTGATCTCGGGCAAGTCCAAGGGCAAGACCGGCCGCATCCTCCGCGTGCTGGGCGACAAGTCCCGCGTCTTGGTCGAGGGCGTGAACCTCGCGAAGAAACACCAGAAGCCCACCCAGCAGGACCAGAAGGGCGGAATCGTGGACCGGGAGGCCCCCATCCACGTGTCCAACCTCATGCTGGTGAGCGGCAAGAGCAACCAGCCCGTGCGCGTCGCCCGCCGCGACGTGAACGGCACGCGCGTCCGCGTCGAGAAGAAGACCGGAAACCCCGTCGAGTAAACGGAAAGACCCAAGGATCATGCCGAAGCTCAAGGAAAAATACCGCAACGAAGTGGCTCCCGCCCTTGCGAAGGACCTCGGGTGCAAGAACCCCATGGAGGTTCCGCGCCTGGAGAAGATCGTCCTGAACATGGGCGTCGGCGAGGCCTCGGGTAACCAGCGCCTCATCGAGGAAGCCGCCACCAACCTCTCGGCCATCACCGGCCAGAAGGCCGTGGTGACCCGCTCCAAGCAGGCCATCTCGAACTTCAAGCTGAAGGAGAAAATGCCCATCGGGGTGAAGGTGACCCTGCACGGCGACCGCATGTGGGAGTTCCTCGAGCGCCTGATCTCAATCGCGCTGCCGCGCGTCCGCGACTTTCGCGGCGTGCCGCGCCGCGGGTTCGACGGCCGGGGCAACTACACCTTCGGAGTCAAGGAACAGGTCATTTTCCTCGAGGTCAACTTCGACAAGATCACCCAGGTCCTGGGCATGGACGTCACCTTCGTGACGAGCGCCAAGGACGACGAGGGCGGCCGCGCGCTGCTGACCGCCCTCGGAATGCCCTTCCGCAAGTAAGGGTCCAGGAGAAAAAATGGCCAAGCGTTCGATGATCGAAAAGCAGAAGCGAACCCCCAAGTTCAAGGTTCGCGCCTACAACCGCTGCCGCCGCTGCGGCCGCCCCCGCGCCTACATGGGCAAGTTCGGCATCTGCCGTATCTGCTTCCGTGAGCTGGCTCTCCAGGGCGACATCCCGGGCGTGACCAAGGCGTCCTGGTAAGCCGCGTGCACCGGAAAGAAGAGGAAAACAAGCAATGAGCTCCGTGAACGATCCCATCAGCGACATGCTCACCCGCATCCGCAACGCCGCGATGGCTGGCAAGCGCGTCGTGGAAATGCCGGCGTCCAAGATCCGCCGTGAAATCGCCAAGATCCTGGTGAAGCAGAACTTCGTCGAGAAGTTCGTGGTGGTGGCCGATGGCCGGCAAGGCTGGATGAAGATCCTCCTCCGCTACACCGATGGCGTGCCCGCCATCCAGGGTCTTGTCCGCGTCAGTTCGCCCGGCCGCCGCAGCTATGCGGGCTTCGAGGGCGTGCCCAAGGTCAAGAACGGCCTCGGACTCGCCATCGTCTCCACGTCCAAGGGCGTGCTGACGGACACCGAATGCCGCGCCCAGAAGGTCGGCGGCGAAGTTTTGTGCAAGGTTTGGTAAGGCAAGCAGGGGTACAAGATGTCGAGAGTCGGTAAATCGCCCATCCAGGTTCCCGCCGGGGTCAAGGTCAACATCCAGGGTCGCACGATCCAGGCCGAGGGGCCCAAGGGCAAGCTGTCGTTCACGCTTCACGAGCGCATCGGGGTGGCCAAGGACGGGGACGTCCTGACCTTCACGCGTCCCTCGGACTCGAAGACCGACAAGTCCCTGCACGGCACCACCCGCGCGCAGGTCGCGAACCTCGTGACCGGCGTGAGCAAGGGCTGGACCCGCGAGCTCGAGATCCGGGGCGTGGGCTTCCGCGGCGAGCAGAAGGGCAAGAGCCTCAACCTGGTCCTGGGATTCTCCCACCCCGTGGTGTTCGATCCCCCGGCCGGCATCACGCTGAAGATGGACGGCAACGTGAAGATCATCGTCGAGGGCGCCGACCGCCAGCAGGTCGGCCAGGTCGCCGCCACCATCCGCGGCTTCCGCCCCCCCGAGCCCTACAAGGGCAAGGGCGTGCGCTACTCCGACGAGGTCGTGATCCAGAAGGAAGTGAAGAAGACGTAAGGAGGGGCGGATGACCGTCCGCCCGCAGCCGAAGAGAAAAACGAGGAATCGAAGAATGTACGCCGACAAATCCAAAGTTCGCCGCCAGACGCGCCTGGCCCGCCACGAGCGGATCCGCAAGCGCGCGACCGGCACCACCGAGCGTCCGCGCTTCTGCGTGCGTCGCAGCCTCAATCACATGTACGCCCAGATCGTGGACGACACGACGGGCCGCTCGCTCCTGCAGGTCTCCTCGCTCGCGCCCGAGCTGCGCGATGCCGAGGGCGCCAAGACCGCGGTGTCCGCGGCGCTGGGCAAGCTGATCGCCGAGCGTGCCCTCGAGAAGGGCATCAAGAAGGTCGTGTTCGACCGCGGCGGATATCTCTACCACGGCCGCGTGAAGGCGGTCGCCGAAGCAGCACGGGAGGCCGGCCTTGAATTTTAGTCCGAACAGCTCGCGCGGTCCCCAGGGTCATGGGGCCGGCGACGAGATCAAGAGCGAGTACCAGGAGAAGGTCGTCGCGATCAACCGCTGCGCCAAGGTGGTGAAGGGCGGACGTCGCTTCAGCTTCAACTCCATCGTGGTGGTCGGCAACGGCAACGGCCGCGTCGGCATCGGGTCGGGCAAGGCCAACGAAGTCGCCGAGGCGATCCGCAAGGGCACCGAGAACGCCCACAAGAACATGGTGGACGTGGTTCTCCGCAACAAGACCATCCCGCACGAGGTGAACGCCGCCTTCGGCGCCGCCAAGGTGTACATGCGTCCCGCGTCGCCGGGCACCGGCGTGATCGCGGGCGGCGCATCGCGCGCCGTGCTCGAGTTGGCCGGGGTCCACGACGTGCTCACGAAGAGCATCGGCTCCACAAACCCCCACAACGTGGTCAAGGCCACGCTGGCGGGCCTGACCCAGCAGCGCTCCCGCAAGGAGTTCGCCGCTCTCCGTCAGACCGCCTCCAAGTAGGCATCGGGAAGATCGAGGAAAGGTTCCATGGACGTCAAAATCACCCAGATCCGCAGCTCGGCGCGTTGCATCCAGGCCCAGGTGAACACCTTGCGCGCCCTGGGTTTGCGCGGCATCCGCAAGAGCGTGACCCGCAAGAAATCCCCCTCGCTGGATGGAATGATCCGCGTGGTGGCCCACCTCGTCAAGGTGGAGGAGGCCAAGTGAAGCTCAATCAGCTCCGCGCCCCCAAGGGCTCCATGAAGAAGCGCTTCAAGAAAGGGCGCGGCGAAGGCTCCGGCCTCGGCAAGACCTCCGGTCGCGGCGGCAAGGGCCAGACCGCGCGCAAGAGCGGCGGCATTCCCGGAAACTTCGAGGGCGGCCAGAACCCGTTCCAGCGCCGCGTCCCCAAGGTCGGCTTCAACTCGCGCTTCGCCGAGGTCGAGATCGTGAACATCGGGGAGCTCGACAAGCGCTTCAACGGCACTGTCACCGTCGCCGACATGGCGAAGGCCGGCCTGATCAGCAATCGCGGGCTCGAGGTCAAGGTGCTCGGCACGGGCAAGGTGACCAAGGCCCTGCACGTTCAGGCCCAGCGCTTCAGCGCCACCGCCAAGGCCGCGCTCGAAGCGGCCGGCGGAAAGGCGGAGGTCGTCTAAAGTGCAGGCGTTGCAGGGGTTCCTCAACATCTTCCGCATTCCGGACCTCCGGCAGCGGATCCTGTTCACGCTCGGCATCCTGGCGGTGTACCGCGTGGGCGGCTTCGTGCCGCTCCCCGGCATCGACAGCGGCGCCATCGCGACGTTCTTCAGCGGGACCACCAACAACCTCTTCGGCCTCTACAACACCTTCGTGGGCGGCGCCCTCCAGCGCGCCTCGGTGTTCTCCCTGGGCATCATGCCCTATATCTCCGCCTCCATCATCATCCAGATCATGGGCGCGGTGATCCCCAGCATCCAGGCGTTGCAGAAGCAAGGCCAGGAAGGCCGGGCCAAGCTGGGACAGTGGACCCGCTACCTCACCATCGCCCTGAGCTTCTTCCAAGGGCTCGGCATCGGAAACTGGCTGTTCAGCCAGGCCACTTCCACGGGGCAAAGCCTGGTGATCGGCGGGGTGGGACGCACCTCGTTCGTGCTCCTGACCGCGCTGACCCTCACCGCGGGCTCGATGCTCATCGTGTGGCTGGGCGAGCAGATCACCGCCCGCGGCCTGGGCAACGGCATCTCGCTGATCATCTTCATCGGCATCATGGCCGAAATGCCCCGTGCGGTCTTCAGCGAGGCGGAACTGGTGCTCTCGGGCGAGCGGAGCATCCCGCTCCTTGCCGCCATCCTGGCGCTGACCCTCGCCGTGATCGTCTTCATCGTCTTCGTCGACCAAGGCACGCGGCGCATTCCGTTGCAAAGCCCCAAGCGCGTCGTGGGCCGCAAGGTCATGGCGGGCGCCAACAGCTTCCTTCCCTTCAAGGTGAACACCGCGGGCGTGATGCCCGTGATCTTCGCCTCGGCCATCCTCTTCGTCCCGATGCAGATCGCGACCTGGATGCCCAACTGGAGCGCCGCCCAGACCTTCGGCGCCGCGTTCCTGCCCGGCCACTGGGTCTATTCCCTGACCTTCGCGCTGAGCATCATCTTCTTCGCCTACTTCTACACGGCGATCATCTACAACCCCAAGGACATCGCCGAGAACCTCAAGAAGTCGGGCGGCTTCATCCCGGGCGTGCGTCCCGGCCGCAAGACGGCCGAGTTCATCGACCAGATCCTGACCCGCGTGGTCCTGCCCGGAGCCATCTTCCTGGCCGTCATCAGCGTGGTGCCCCTGCACCTCAAGGACGCGCTGAACATGACTTTTTACATCGGCGGCACCTCGGTGCTGATCGCCGTGGGCGTGTCGCTTGACACCCTGCGCCAGCTGCAGACCCACCTGCAGAACCAGCATTACGAGGGCTTCCTTCGTCGCGGCAAGATCCGCGGCCGGCGGGGGTTTTGAGTGTCCAAGCAGGACGGGATCCAGGTCGAGGGACGGGTCGTGGAAGCGCTGCCGAACGCCATGTTCAAGGTGGAGCTGGACAACGGCCACGTCATTTTGGCGCACATCAGCGGTAAAATGCGGAAGAACTACATCCGCATTTTACCGAATGACCGTGTTTTGCTAGAATTGTCCCCCTATGATCTGACCCGCGGCCGCATCACCTATCGGCATAAATGACAAGGGGTTAGGGAGAATCATGAAAGTCCGTGCATCCGTGAAACCGCGCTGCGAAAGCTGCAAGGTCGTGCGCCGCAAAGGCGTGGTGCGAGTCATCTGCAAAAAGAACCCCCGCCACAAGCAGCGGCAGGGCTAGGAGAACACTATGGCGCGCATTTCCGGCGTCGATATTCCGAACAACAAGCGGAGCGACATCGCTCTGACCTACATCTACGGCATCGGCCGCGTCAGCGCCGTGGCCATCCTCAAGAAGGCCGGGATCGACGGCGCCAAGAAGGCCGGCGACCTGACCGACGAGGAGATCGGCAAGCTCCGCCGCACGATCGAGTCCGGCTATCAGGTCGAGGGCGACCTGCGCGCGCAGACCTCGATCAATATCAAGCGCCTCGTCGACATCGGCTGTTACCGCGGCCTGCGTCACCGCAAGGGCCTGCCCGTTCGCGGCCAGCGCACCAAGACCAACGCCCGCACCCGCAAGGGCCCGCGCAAGACCATCGCGAACAAGAAGAAGTAATCAGGGGAACCCGGAATGTCCGAAGAGACCGTCGAGAAGACCGCCAAGGTCGAAGCGCCTGCAGCCGAAGCCTCCGCCCCCGCCAAGGACGGCGACGCCAAGGCCGTCAAGGCCAAGAAGGGCAAGCGCAAGGCCGACCTTCAGGGGCTGTGCACCGTGCGCGCGACCTTCAACAACACCATCGTGTCCATCAGCGACGCCCGCGGCAACGTGGTCGCCTGGGGCTCGCCCGGCAAGGCCGGCTTCAAGGGCTCGCGCAAGAGCACGCCCTTCGCCGCGCAGGTCGCCGCCGAGGCCGCCGCCCAGGTGGCCTACGAGATGGGCATGCGCAAGCTGGAAGTGCGCGTGAAGGGCGCGGGCGCCGGTCGCGAGTCCGCCGTGCGCGCGCTCAAGGCCGCCGGCATGGATATCCTGTCCATCCGCGACGTCACGGGAGTGCCCCACAACGGCTGCCGTCCCAAGAAGCGCCGCCGCGTCTGATTCGCACCGGGCGAAGCGAAACGAAGTTACGAGCAAGGGGAAATCGAGATGAAGTGGAAAGCGCTGCACATGCCCAAGGGCGTGACGAAGGAAAAGGGCGAGGCCCGTTACGGAAAGTTCGTGGTCGAGCCGCTCGAGCGCGGATGGGGGGTCACGCTGGGGAACGCCCTTCGCCGGGTGCTCCTGTCGAGCCTGCAGGGCGCCGCCGTGGTCTCGGCCCGCTTCGAGGGCGCGCCGCATGAGTTCTCCACCCTCGAGGGGGTGAAGGAGGACGTCGCCGAGATCATCCTCAACCTGAAGAAGCTGCGCGTCAAGCTGCTCTCCGACGAGGACGTGACGCTGCGCGTCGACGTCTCGGGCGAGGGCGAGGTGCGCGCCGAGCACATCGAGGGCAATCCCCTCGTCAAGATCCTCAACCCCGAGCTTCACATCGCCACCTTGGCGAAGGGCGGAAGCCTTTCGATCGAGATGCGCGTGTCCGACGGCCGCGGCTACGTCGCCGCCGAGGACCTGAAGCGCGAGGGCGATCCCATCGGCGTGATTCCCATCGACGCCGATTTCAGCCCCGTCTCGAAGGTGGCCTACGAGGTCTCCGACACGCGCGTGGGCCAGCGCACCGACTTCAACCGCCTCGAGATCGAGATCTGGACCGACGGCAGCATCGAGCCCGAGGACGCGCTCGCGTACGCCTCCAAGCTGCTGGTCGACCACGTCGAGATGCTCATCAACTTCGAGGGCGACCTCGAGACCGCCGATGAGACGGTCAAGGACGAGGAGCGCGATCGCGTCAAGCAGCTGCTCAAGATGCGCGTGGACGAGCTCGAGCTCTCCGTGCGCTCCAGCAACTGCCTGCGTTGCGCCAACATCCACACCCTCGCCGACCTGGTCCGCAACCAGGAAGCCGAGATGCTCAAGTACAAGAACTTCGGTCGCAAGTCGCTCGTCGAGCTGAACGAGGTGCTCACCAACATGGGCCTCCGCTTCGGCATGGACGTGGACTTCTACCTGGGCGACGATCAATAACCACGGGCCCGCGAGGACCTTGTAAGGGCGACCCATCGGGTCGCCCCACCTGAGGAAAGAGACAATGAGACACGGAGTCGTCCGCAATCGGCTGAATCGGGACACCGACCACCGCCGCAGCATGCTCAACAACCTGGCCACCTCGATCCTCAAGAAGGGTCTGGATGCCGAGCCGATGAACCGCGGCGTGATCACCACGGTGCCCAAGGCCAAGGTCGTGCGCGGCCTGGTCGATCGCCTGATCACCTACGCGAAGAAAGGCGACCTGTCGGCCCGCCGCCAGGCGGCCCGCTTCGTGAAGGAGCCCGCCGTGCTGCAGGGTCTCTTCTCCGACCTGGGCCCGCGCTACGCCAAGCGCGCCGGCGGCTACACCCGCATCCTCAAGGTCGCGGAGAACCGCAAGGGCGACAACGCCGAGATGGCCCTGATCGCCTTGGTCGAGGAGGAGATTTCTCCCCGCCGCCCCAAGGCCCGCAAGGCAGCCCCGGCGAAGAAGCCTTCCACCCGCAAGAAGGTCGACATCACCAAGGCCGAGGCGAAAGCCGAGCCCGCGGCCGGAGAGGCTCCGGCCGTCGGGTAGGAGCGACTCGCGAGTCGTCCTCTCTCGAGGCCGATTCTCAAACATGAACCCCGCCTGGCACTGCCGGCGGGGTTTTGTGTTTCAGGGAAATCCTGCACCACCTTCGCTCGCCGTCCCGCCTGCCTGCACGGGATCGTAACCCGTAATCCGCTCCCGCTCGTAACGTTTTGTTCCAAACGAGCCGCCGTGTTGTCGAAGAACACCGAAACGGGGTATTGTAAACGCATGGAATCCCCCCAGCTTCTCCGCCATCGTTTCCCGAGTCCCCGACATGCCTTCGTGAGGTTGCTTCCCGCCCTCGCGGCCATTGCGCTGGTTTCCTGCGCCCCCAAGTACTACTCCGCGAATTCGCAGAATGTTCCCCTGTTCACCGAGGAGGGGCAGGGCGCGGTCTCGGCCACGATCAACCCCGATGGAAATCGCACGGAGGCGCGCGCGGCCTATGCCGTCGCGCCCGGCCTGGCCCTGCAGGCGGGCGGCGCCCTCTATTTCCCCCGTGACGAAGACAGCACCGGGAACGGGGGCAGCGGGGGACTGTTCGAGGTCGGCGTGGGCCACTTCCGGCCCCTGGCCGGAGGACTGGTGCTTGAGATGTGGGGCCTGGCGGCCTATGGCGGCCTCGAGAACCATTTTCCCAGCGCCGCCGCCGACAATCCCGGCACCAGCGGCAAGCTCAACGCCGATCTCGTGCGCGTGGGGTTACAGCCGGCGCTGGGCTACCGGCATCCGTGGTTCGAGGCGGCCGCCTCGTCGCGCCTCGCGATGCTCAACTACTTCAACGTCTCGGGAAACCTCGTGAACGGGGACGGGAACCAGCAGCAGTACCTGCGCGACAATCGCCTGCAATTCCTGCTGGAGCCGGCCCTCACGCTGCGCGCCGGCCCGCCCTACCTGAAGGCCGAGGCGCAGCTGGGTTTTTCCGTGAATCTCACGGACCGGGATTTCCCGCAGGACAAGAACTGGGCGTCGCTGGGTTTGGTTTACTTCTTCGATCCGGGCCCGTGACCCCGAAATCGGCCTTCGGGCAGCTGGCCCGCGCGGGGGCGCGCGGTTAATTTGGCGGAATGCCGAAGGCGGAAGGTCTGGCCCCCGAGATCGAGCACAAGCTCCCCCTTTTGCCCGTCGATCCCGGCGTGTACCTCATGAAGGACGCCAAGGGCGGCATCCTCTACATCGGCAAGGCCCTGAACCTGCGCAATCGCGTGAGGGGCTACTTCACCGGCCCGGGCGCCGACAACCACCTCGCCTCGCGCGTGCTTCGCGCGGTGGCCTGCGACATGGAGTGGATCGTCACGCGCACCGAGGTGGAGGCGCTGATCCTCGAGGCGAACCTCATCCGGAAGCATTCACCCCGGTACAACGTCGACCTCAAGGACGACAAGCACTATCCCTACGTTCGCGTAACCGTCTCGGAGCCGTTTCCGCGCCTCCTGATCACGCGGCAGGCCGAGAAGGGGGGACGGGACTTGTACTTCGGCCCCTACACCAACGCCCGGGCCATGCGGAACACCGTCCAGTACCTCAACCGCGTGTTCCGCATCCGCGACTGCGATCTCAAGCTGCCCGCGAACGAACCGTTGCGTCCCTGCCTGAGCTATCACATCAAGCGTTGCGACGCGCCTTGCGCGCGGTTCATCGGCGAGGAGGACTATCGCAAGCTGGTGGACGAGGCGGTGCTGTTGCTGAAGGGACGCCGGCACGACCTGCGCGCGCGGCTCGAGGCGGAAATGCGCGCGGCCGCTGCGGCGCAGCGCTTCGAGGAGGCGGGGCGCGTGCGCGACCAGATCCGCGACCTGGAGACGGTGCAGGAGCGGCAGCGGGTCGACCTCGGATCGGATCAAGACCCCAAGGATTTCGTGGCCGTGCGCCGGGAGGGGAAGGTGGGGGCGGTCACCGTGATGGAAGCTCGCGACGGTTTCCTGTCGGACCGGAAGCAATTCGAGGTGAGCATCCCGCTGGAGCAGGACGAGGGCACCGTGCTGGCGGAGTTCCTGACCACCTATTACCTCGACCGCACGCGCGGCGGGATCCCGCGCGAGATTCTTCTCTCTCATGCCTTGCCCGGCGAGGAGAACCTCGAGTCGCTCCTGCGCGAGGTGCGAGGCGGCGCGGTGACCATCGAGGTGCCGCAGCGCGGCGAGAAGAGACGGCAGATGGAGTTGGCCTTGGCCAACGCCGGCATGCAGCTCGTCGAATATCTCGCCCGCCGCGAGAAGAAGGAGCGGATGAACCATCGCGTGGCGGCGCTGCGCGAGGACTTGGGCCTTCCCTCGACGCCCGCGCGCATCGAGGGCTTCGACATCTCGCATCTCTCCGGAACCGACACGGTGGCATCCAACGTGGTCTTCGTGGACGGACGTCCCAGCAAGAAGGATTATCGCCACTACAACGTGAAGACGGTCGAGGGCATCGACGACTTCGCCTCGATGCGCGAGGTGCTGGGGCGGCGCTTTCGCCGCATGCGGGAGGATGCCGAAAAGGGAGTCGCCCCGCCCGACCTGATCCTCATCGACGGCGGCAAGGGCCAGCTGCACATGGCCGTGCAGGCGCAGAAGGAATTCGGCTTCGAGGATATCCCCATCCTCGGCCTGGCGAAGCGCATCGAGGAAATCTTCCTGCCCAATCAATCCGAGCCGATCCTCCTGCCCAAGACATCGGCCGCCCTGCAGCTGCTGCAGCAGGTGCGCGACGAGGCGCACCGCTTCGCGGTGACCTTCCAGCGGGGCAAGCGCAAGGCGAAAATCTCGCAGTCGTGGCTGGACGAGGTTCCCGGAGTGGGCGAGGCGACGAAGATGAAGCTGATCCGCGCCTTCCGCTCGCCGCTCAAGGTTCGCGAGGCGACGGGAGAGGAGCTGGCCGCCGCCGTCGGCAAGGCGGCGGCGAAGAAAATCCTCGGCTGGCTGCGTCAGGCCGAAGCGGTGATGGAGTCCTCGGCTCTTTCGGGGGATGGGAAGCCACGCGTTTCGTCGACCCGATCGGATTCAGGGGGGAACTGAAACGAACCCAAGCTATTAGATTAAGTCTTGTGGAGATCGTACGGAAAATTCCAGGAGGACTTGCAGGGGGGTTCGCTTTGTCCTGCATTCTTCTCTCGTGCTTGGAATCCAGGGACACGGTTTCCGACCCGCAGGGGGAGACTGTCTCCCAGTATCAGGCTGACACCGCGAGCTGGCCCTCGACGTTTTACATCGGGTCGAATTATGACTTGAAGCTCGCTTCAGGGATTATTCCGGGCGCACCTGCATGCATCTCTGTAAGCCCCCTCGATACTGGAATCGTCGTGGAATATGGGGCTTCTGACGGTACGGGCCTCTATGTGAACGTCAAACCGCATCCGGGCATTGCCGGTACGGGTATCCTGAGGGTTGTATCGGATTGTCCGGCCTTGAAGGACACGCTCGAGTTTTCATTCCTGATCACCCATGCCGCGGGCTTTGCTCCGATCCAGTCCATGCAGGCCATGGCTTACGAGAGGACTCATTTAAGCGCTTGCGCGAGGCAATACGGAGGAACCGGTGATTCGATCCGGATCCGGTTCTCAGCATTGGATAGTTCCTCTGAAGGATACCTCTTTCGGCGCCTGCAGGAAGGCGTCTCCTATGTGATTCGGACGGGAGAGCCGGACAGCGTGACGCCCATCAATATCGCGGACACCGTCGCGCTGAGAATGTCGGGAAACATGGTTCAGTTGCGGACCGACTCAGGCTGGCAACCAGCCGGAGGCGCTGATTTTCCGTACTTCTTGCAGGATACGGCCTTCAGCCGGGTCGCCCACGTTCAACGAAACGCGCCGGCAACTGTCTTGTTCGGGACACTGGAGGGCTCCAGCGCTTCGGCGGCGGGTTGGATCGCGATGCACGAAGCCGGAGTCGGCTTGGTTTACTACCTGGAGAATGGAGCACCGTCGATTTGCGGTGCATCGCGCACTCGGGTCAGGAAAGTCGCCCTCTGAGAAGGTAGGGTTCGACCCGGCGGTGACCGGCCGCGGCCGCCGGCAAGGCGGCGGCGAAGAAAATCCTCGGCTGGCTGAGTCAGGCCGAAGCGGTGATGGAGTCCTCGCCCCCTTCTGATTTGAATCCGGCCCCCAAAAACCCGGTTTAATTCGGCCAAAACCCCAAATCCTTACAATTTACGATGAGTAAGGAATTACTTTCCTGTGTAAGGAATGGGAGAGGCCATGAACGCCGCGACAATCACGAGCAAGGGACAGATCACGTTGCCCAAGGGCATTCGGGAATACCTGAAGCTCTCGGAGGGAGACCAGATCCATTTCATCGTGGGGGAGCATGGCGAGGTGCGCGTGCGCCCCATGAACAAGTCGTTGTGGGACCTGAAGGGGCGCTTCGGAAAGCCCGGCATGAAGCACATGACGCTGGAGGACATGAAGGACGCGATCGCCCGCGGAGCGGCGAGGTTGCCGTGATCGCGCTCGACACCAACGTCCTCCTGCGCTTCCTGATCGAGGACGATCCCGTCCAGACGCCCCGCGCCCAATCCTGGGTTCGGGAGGCCGCGGAAAGGGGAGAAGCGATTTTCCTGTCCGCTGCGGTGCTGTGCGAGACGGTCTGGGTGCTGACGCGATTCCGGAAGTTCGACAAGGACAAGATCGTGGAGGTCCTCGAGGAACTGCTGTCCACGGCCTGCCTCGAAATCGACGATCATGAAATCACCTTGGCCGCCTTGCGCGACTTCGCCTTTTCAGAGGCGGACTTCGCGGACTGCTTGATTCGCCGGAAGGCCTTGGCCGCAGGCTGCGCGGAACTGAAAACCTTCGACCGCAGGCTTCAGGAAGCCGGGTACATGTAATGCCTCCCCGGCAGGAACTTCCCTAGAACTTCCGCCTCAACTGATCCACCAACCCGTCCGCCGCGTCCTTCTTCAGCCGGTCGATGGTCTCCTGCGGAACCGGAATGTCCTCGGTGCGGCTGAGGTGAACGGTGAAGGGAAACAGCGATCCCGAGCGGGTGCTGTCGTAGAGCACCGGATTTCCCGAGATCACCAGCTCGATGCGCACCGGAATGGCGCGCGCTCCCGAAAGCACCTTTTTCGCCACCGCCGTCGAGGTCGCGAACACGTCGGCGTAGATGATTTGCGCCGGCACGCCCAGGGGCGACACGGCGTTGGGCGCGAGGTCGATGAGGATGTCGTTGCCGTTGAGGAAGGGCTTGTCGTCGTGATAGAGCTGGTAGCTCACCCGGACGTTCTGCAGCCCGACGGAGTTGGGGTTCTTCACGTTGAGGTGGAAGTTCACGTTGGCCGACCGCGCCGCGACGCCGACCAGCTCGAGGCGGTCGTACGTCACGTCGGGCGCCTTGAGCTTGCGGCTGGCGAGCTGGAGGAAGGTGCAGCCGGAGAGGAGGGAAACGAGAATGAAGGCCGCGAGGTTCGAGGCGTTCGAAGAAAGACCGTTCAGGCGGAATCGGAGGCGAGGCATGAGGGCTCCGGGGGAGGGGAATGGAACAATGCAACAATAGAACAATGGGAAAACGGGGCGGCGCAACCGCGTCGGCATGGCAACCGGGGCACGTAGCACGCGGGGATCCGCGCGATGCATGCACATGGGAAAATGTCGCCTTGTTCTATTCCCGCATTTCCCTCAGAACCCGTGAAAGCCGTACTGCGAAAGGAACTCCGGGGTGA